>NZ_CBDTOK010000038.1:0-14312 GCF_965361945.1 Zongyangia sp.
CTGATTATAGCGGCCACAGCAGGAGGCTTTGCATACCTTAACAACGATATTATGGAGCAGACAGTATTATTAAGACGATTCCTGATCTAAAAATCAGAAAAATAGACGGCTCTGAAGCAAAACCGGGCGGGCTTCGGAGTTGATACCCTGGTAGGGAGAGAGCGCCTGGTGGAAGGTAGTGATGAACAATGTTATGTTCCAGATGTAAAAGAAGACCCGCAGTGGTGTTTATGACAAGGATGGAGGGTACTGAAACTATAAATGAGGGATTGTGCCTCAAATGTGCCAAAGAGCTTGGCATAAAACCAGTGGACGATATGATGAAACAGATGGGGATTACCGACGAAGAACTGGAGGATATGAGCAACCAGCTAATGGATATTATGGGAGACGAAGACAATGGTTTTGAGCCAGGCGGCTCCCAGACATTCCCCTTTTTGCAGAATCTTTTTGGAGACCAGGCGGCAAAACAGCCGGAAAATCCGGGGGCGCCGGGACGTCAAAATCCGGCTCAGCCCAATGGAAAAGCGGGGAAAAAAGAGAAAAAACGCAAATATTTGGACAATTACTGTGAGAATCTAACCCAAAAGGCCAAGGACGGCAAATTAGATCGGATCATCGGACGGGATCAGGAGATTTACCGGGTGGTGCAAATCCTCAACCGCCGGACCAAGAACAATCCCTGCCTGATCGGCGAGCCGGGCGTGGGAAAAACTGCCATTGCCGAGGGTATCGCCCTCCGCATTGCCCAGGGCAATGTGCCGGCAAAATTGGCTGATAAGGAGATCCATCTGCTGGATCTGACCGCTTTGGTAGCGGGAACCCAATTCCGGGGCCAGTTTGAGAGCAGGGTCAAGGGACTGGTAGATGAGGTGAAGGCCTGCGGCAACATTATCCTTTTTATTGATGAAGTTCATAACTTGGTAGGCGCCGGAGATTCAGAGGGTTCTATGAATGCGGCCAATATCCTGAAGCCTGCTCTTTCCCGGGGAGAGATCCAGGTCATCGGCGCCACCACCTTTAACGAATACCGCAAGTACATCGAAAAAGACAGCGCTTTGGAACGCCGCTTCCAGCCGGTGACTGTCAACGAACCCTCCATTGCCGATACCATTGAGGTGCTCAAAGGTGTCAAGGAGTATTATGAAAACTACCACCATGTCAAGGTGCCTGATTCCATTGTCCGCTCTGCGGCAGTGCTTTCAGAGCGGTACATCAACGACCGTTATCTGCCTGATAAGGCCATTGACCTGTTGGATGAAGCTTGTTCCTGCGCCTCTCTGGCCAGCAAGGATCTGGCGGAGTATGACGGCCTTTCCAGAAAGCTGGCGGATCTCATTGTCAAGCGGGAAGAGATCAACTCTGCTACCGACAGCGTGGACTACGAAAAATTGGCCGAAACCAAGGCGGACATCCTCCGGGTGGAAGCACGCCGGAACGAGCTGCAGGACAAGGTGGATGCCTTGACGGTAACCCAGGATGACCTGGCCAAGGTGATTGAGCTGTGGACGGGAATTCCCGCCAGCAAGATTCGGGAGAATGAACTGCGCCGTGTGGCGGGACTAGAAGAAGCCCTCAAAAAGAAGATCATCGGCCAAGACGAGGCTGTGGAACTGGTAGCTGCTGCAGTGCGGCGCTCTAGAGTGCAGATCAGTCCCCGTAGGAGGCCGGCCTCCTTTATCTTTGTAGGCCCCACGGGGGTGGGAAAGACAGAACTTGTCAAAGTACTCTCACGAGAGTTATTTGATACGGCAGACCCCTTGATTCGTCTGGATATGAGCGAGTTTATGGAGAAGCACTCCGTTTCTAGGATTGTGGGCTCTCCTCCCGGATATGTGGGATATGACGAGGCAGGACAGCTGACAGAGAAGGTCCGCCGCCGTCCCTATTCCGTAGTGCTGTTTGATGAAATCGAGAAAGCCCATCCCGATGTGCTCAACATCCTGCTCCAGATCCTGGATGAGGGAAGGATTACCGACGCCCATGGAAGAACGGTATCTTTCGAGAACACAGTGTTGGTTATGACCTCCAACGCCGGCAGCAACTTGAAGGAAAATGCGCTGGGATTTAATAAGCAGCAGGACGAGGTAGCAAAGGACCGGGTAATGAAGGCGCTGGGCGATTTCCTGCGGCCGGAATTTTTGGGCCGTGTAGACGAAATCGTTGTGTTTCGTCAGCTCAATGAACAGGATTTTCAGAAGATCGCGGCGCTGTTGCTGGATGAGTTCAAAGAGCCAATGAAGGAAAAGGGTATCGAATTTGGCTACGATGAGGCGGCCCTTGCGCTGATTGCCCAGAAGGCTTACGGACATAAGAGCGGCGCCCGGGATATCCGCCGGATCATCCGCAAGGAAGTGGAGGATAAGATTGCACTGCTGTTGGTGGAAAAGGGAGAAGACAATGTTTCCCAGATTATGAAGCTGACCGCAAAGGATGGGAAGTTTGAAATCCTCCAAGCGTAATGAAGAAAGAGCCGGATCGCAAGATCCGGCTTTTATTTTTCGTTTACCACTAGTTTTATATACAAAGCTATTGACAAAAGTATGTAAGGATGGTAAAATATAATCCGTCGCTAGATGAGCGGGTGTAGTTCAATGGTAGAATCCCAGCCTTCCAAGCTGGTCGCGTGGGTTCGATTCCCATCACCCGCTCCAAAATTTCCGTCACACAATAGATCGCGCTTCGGAAGATGTAATTGGGCGACGGGCATTTCAAAAATGCGCCAGTAGCTCAGCTGGATAGAGCAACTGCCTTCTAAGCAGTAGGCCAGGGGTTCGAGTCCCTTCTGGCGCGCCATGTGGTGGGTATAGCTCAGTTGGTTAGAGCGCCAGATTGTGGCTCTGGAGGTCGTGAGTTCGACTCTCATTACCCACCCCACTTTATAAATAAAAGGCGTAAGCCTTTTTTTTATATCATCATATCAATATTGATATGAATGTTGGGCTGTCGCCAAGCGGTAAGGCACCAGACTTTGACTCTGGCATCCCGTGGGTTCGAATCCCGCCAGCCCAGCCAAGAAAACCCCAATAAATCGCATGATGAAGCGGTTTATTGGGGTTTTCTATTTTGCCCAATTTTGAAAATAACGCTGTAATCGGGCCAATTACACCTCAAAAAGTCGTATAAGTGTCGTAGTAAGAATGAATCGAGCAGCCGGTTTATCTTAGCTGGAGGCTCTTCCGCGGGGCCTCTACATTGCATATTTAATAGACATGCATTCTCGCTATGACATTACGAAAGGAAATCTCAGTGGCATTTGCTGGCCTTTATAATGTAGGTCATTGTCGGTGGTAATATCAAAAGCGGAACTCCTTTACAAAGCTGCTTTCTTGATCATAAACTTTATATCTAGTAAATTTGGCGATAATATTTACACGATATATATTGAAAATTATAAGAAATGACGGTATTATAAAAATAATATGAGAAATTATAAAGGGAGGCAGCATATGTACCGGATTTCTAATTTTACAGATAACGATGATGTCAGAGTTATTGCCCAAGAGGGTGCGTTTCAAGTAATTGAATATCAGCGGGATTTGAGTGTTACTCCTAGCTCTGCGATCACCGCTTACTACAGCGCCCAGATGAATGTGAGGAAGAGGCAGTTGATTTGTAATTTGGCCGAAGCACCAGTTACAATCCAGGCGGGGGCCATGCAGTGGATGCTGGGAGATGTCAACGCTACTACAGGGATTAAAAGCGTGGGGGATTTTCTAGGCAAGGCTGTTCGGGGCAAAGCCACTGGCGAGTCGGCAATTAAACCGGAGTATACCGGAAACGGTATTCTGGTGCTGGAGCCCACCTACAAACATCTTATTCTTATGAGTACAGCAGAATGGGGTGGTGGCGTGGTTCTGGATGACGGACTGTTTTTGGCCTGTGAATCTACCCTGCAACACAAAGCGGTTATGCGCTCCAATTTTTCCTCTGCATTAGCCGGTGGAGAAGGTTTGTTTAATTTGAGCCTTAATGGGAATGGCGTGTTTTGTATTGAATCAGATTGTCCCAAAGATGAACTGATTGAGATCACGCTACAAAACGATGTATTAAAAATAGATGGCAACTACGCCATCGCCTGGAGCAGAAGTTTGGAGTTTACGGTGGAGAGGTCTGGAAAGAGCTTAATTGGTTCTGCCGCCTCTGGAGAAGGGCTTGTGAATGTATATAGGGGTACAGGAAAAGTGCTGATGATGCCCACTGCTAAGATGCCAAATGTTTAGTATGAAATAAAAAACAAAAATTATCTGCATTAAGTGTATTATGAATTGAAGAATAAAAAAACAGGAGCTTTTGATTCAAAGCTCCTGTTTTTTTATTTTGTTTTCACTAGGCTTTAACTAGGGATTATTTTTTCTTGCGGGAGAGAACCACTGCAACGCCAGCGCTCAGGGCCAGGACTGCCAGTGCTCCAGCGATCATGCTGTGATCTCCAGAAGACGGGTTCTCTTTGTCCCCGGAACCAGTTCCATTGGCGGAACCAGTTCCACTGCCTCCCGGCCAGTTCCAGTCATTGCCGCCTGCCTGTCCTTCATCAGATCCAGGTATGCTGGGCTTGTCGGTGCCAGGTGTGGGTTCTGGCTCTTCCGGATCCGGTGTGCCGCCGGCTGCTTCACGGGTTACCACGATGGTGTAGGTCTCTTCCCCTGCTACCACGGTGATGGCATTGGCGCCAACATCCAGGGCAATGTCCTCGGAGTAGGAGCCGGAAGCGACCTCCTTGCCGTTGACGGTAACAGCGGTATCGCCGGTGTAGGTGGGCATGACCTTAACAGAGGAGACAGAGTTTGCCACAGTGGCGGTGTAGTTCAGAGTATCCTTGTCAAAGGCGGGATCCAGGGTGCCATTGGAGAGCTCCAGATTGCTCAGCTCGGTGGGAATGGGAGTGTTAGAGGTAATAATGACATTGGCCTTAGCTTTGACATCTGTTCCCTGGATTGTACCAGTAACAGGATAGGTATCCGCTTTGTCAATATTCACATTACTGAGATCCCAGGTTACATCTACCTCTTTAGTGAGACCATCCTGCTGTTTGACGATAACCTTGTCCGGCAGCTGTGCCAGAATCTCATTCATAGGTGTTCCGCCAGGTACCGAGACATCGGCAATATCCGTGACGACCGAAGCAATGGGGGAGTCGGTGGTCACATAATAGTTTTGCACCTGTACGTCTGCCCAGTGCCCCAGAACACCCATTCGGCCACTTTGATAGGTGGGGCCATCAGGATCGGTTAAATCCTTGAAAATCTCGATGTCCTCCACGCTGATGGTAAACTTATTGTCTTTGCAATCAATCTTAACATGATAGGTTTTGCCCATCTCCATGGTGATACCGGCGTCGGCGAAAGAAACAGTGGCAATATCCCGATAGGGGAAACGGAAAAAACGAAATGCCTGCATACCAATATCATAGTTAAAGATATAGGCGCCTGCTGCTGCGGCATTGACATCTTGAGCGTACATCACAAGACCTAGAGCCGCAAACCCATGATTATTATTCAGAGTGACATCCGCTTCCAGAGAAAAATCACCGCTGATCTTCTGTTTTGCCACGGCTGCGTTGTCTCCGGAGGGGCAAACACCGGTATAGCCGCCCTCTTCATAGGTCCAGGTGCCAGCAGAAGTTTGCCAATCGGTAAGGTTGGTTTTAAACAGATGCTCAAGAGACTCTTTGACGGAGATAGTGATGCTCTTTTCCAAACCGCCTAAGGTGGTGACTGCACCAACTGTATAATCGCCTTCCTCTTTGGCTACCAAGGTAATGGAATTGGCATCCTGGCGGACGAGGGTAAGAGCTTCATCATAGCTCCAAGCAACGCTTTTATCCGCTACATTGTAGGGGAGTACATTGGCGTAAACAGTGAATTCTTTTCCAGGTTCTACCTGAGCGGGAGAGGTGCTCAGAGAGAGAAGGGTAGGCTTATCGGTGGGCTGAGATTGATCGTCACGATACATGGAACGCACATCATAGATGTTCATTTCCTTTACAGTGACATCGTCGCCTACAGTGTAAAACTCCATACCGATATTTTCAGCTTCAGTATAGTAGATGCCAGCAAAAACGGCTTCACCTTGGTTACCAAAGGCTTCGATCGTGGAGGTATCTACAATAATGCGCATGTTAATGGTGCCATCAGGGTTTTTCTTTAGGTCAAAGGAGTGGATTCCTGTCCGGCCTAAGCCTTCATTTGTCTTGGAGCGGTCCAGGATCATTTTTTGCTCGACCGCATCATATTTGACCACAAGTTCTCTGCCATTGCCCTGACGTAAACGGAATCCGAACTCTTCAGCATTGCCGGGATCAATGGTCGCCTCAATATCGTACTTTTGTCCGGCAATACCGGCGAGAATGTTGGCAGAATCTTCTTTGACTGTGGTGTCAGTGGTTGAGAAGATGGGAGAATCGGAGCGATAAGCTTCAAATTCCTCCACAGGATAAGAGGTCAAAAGATAGGAGTCTCCTGACTTTTTCAGCCCGATTTCCCAAGGCAAAGTTTGCTGGCCGGCCCAGATCCTGGTGGCTCCCGGATCATCTTGCAGCCAGCTCATAGCAACCCGCCGTCCTTTGGCGTCGTTAAAGAAGGTTTGGGTAGCATATACATCACTGCATGCGGTGTAGGGGATGGGGGCGGTTTCGGCCACGAATTCATATTTGCCCTGACTGTTTTTGACGAGGTCACCGATCACATAGAAGGTGCCGGCGCCGTTGTAGACCCACTTTGTTTCACCAGTTCCCTCCACCGTCGTGGGATAGAGATCAGTACAGTCGGCGTCTACTACGCTGCCGTCTTTATGGAACATCTGGCTTTGATACTCCCAATGGATCAAATCATCAGAGGCAAAGATGGAAGTTTGCTGGTTGCCGATACCGCCTACGGTCAAAATCCATTTGCCGTCATAGCGGATTACTTTTGGATCCCGCATACCACCGCCGTAAATACCGCCGGGATTGGGGATTACAGGGTTGTTTTCATATTTGATCAGCGTATATCCGCCATCCAGGGAATAGGCCAGGCTTTGCCCAAAACCATTGGTATTGGTATAGATATAGACAAGCCGGCTGTCCGGCGGTACCGATTCGTCAAAGAGTCCGGAAGTGTTCTCACGGTCCACAATACCACAACCGGAATAGATTTCACCCAGATCATCCGGCTCCATCACAATGCCGCAGTCCACCCAGTTGACCAGGTCTGTGGATACTGCATGTCCCCATTCTCTCTGCAGGTTGGACGGCCAGTTTGTCAGGCTGTCGGCATCGGGATCGATTTGGAAATACAGATGATACTCCCCAGTGTCCGCATTATAGAGCAGGCCGTTGGGGTCGTTCATAAAGCCTTGGTAGTTGGAAAAATGAAACTGCGGACGATAATCCTCTTGATATCCAGTTTCCCGGTCTACCAACCGGTAGACAGAGACGGTAATTGACGTTGTGTAACCCAGTTCCGGATTGGTAACCCCCACCGTAATCCGGTTCATGCCATTATGAAGAGCAATCGGTTCGGAGAAAATACCGTTTTGGACAGATTTTCCATCAACAGAAAGCTCTAATCCAGCATCGGCGGTTGGCTTAATCCGAATACTTTCGGTCGATGCAGGCACATTGGTTAGATAACGAGTACGTCCAGACTCAAATGGTTCTGTAAAGGTGAAGCCTTCCACCTCTATACCGGTGAGTTTTGGCACATTGGTAGAGGTGTAGAGCAGATGGTTAAAGGTAGCGTTGGCCAGATGTCCTACAACACCCAGCTGACCCCCGCTAAAGTTTTCATCCTTGTAGCTGAGAATCATCACACCATCTAGATAATACTGGATGAGTCCATCTGTTACAGACATTTGAAGATGAAAGGTCTCCTGGGATTTTTGTGCTTCTGTCAAGGTATAATTGTCGATAGCCCAGCCACCGTTTCCATTTTTAAACAGTTTAGCTACGCCGCCGGCACGATCCACATTCACACAGTACCAGCCAGTGTCGCTCCAAACGACCAGACCAGCAGCATTCTGTCCTTCACCGATAGGGAGGGTAATATCCCCATCATAGGTAAAGGAATCATCAGGGGAAACTGATGTTCCCGAGAGGAAAAATTGGTTCATAAGGCCAGCGTTTTGGCCTACCAGACCTTCGTCAGTGATGGACCAGGTGCCGGTAGCTTCCGGCCAGCCGGTCAGATTGCTATCAAATCCAGATGTTAGCTCCCCCTTGTTCAGAGACTGAAAAGTGGCATTGGAAAAATGCCCCACGACTCCTAGCTGCCCTCCCGATAGATTCGGGTCGGTATAGGAAGCTACCAAGGTACCGTCGAGATAATACCGTACCTGATGGTTGGAAACCTCCATCCGCAGATGGAAAGTGCTCTGTTCTTTCTGCTGGTTGGTCAGCGCCCGGTCAGGAGCGGCCCAAGCACCTTCACCTACCTTAAACAGACGGGCGACTCCGCCGGCGCGGTCCACATTCACACAGTACCAGCCGGAACTGCTCCAGACCACCAAGCCGGCAGCATTTTGTCCTTCTCCAGCTGGGAGGGTAATGTCGCCCTCATAAGAAAATGAATCGTCTCCGGTAACCTGGGTTCCAGAGAGAAAGAACTGGTCAGCAAGCGCTAGATTCTGACCGACCAACCCATCCTCCGTGATAGACCAGGTCCCTGTGGCCTCCGGCCATCCTGTCAAATTGCTGACAAGGCCGGTAGCTGCCGGAGCCGTTTGGAAATCTGACACGGGAGCATCTGGAATGTCAATTGCCGCAGCCATAGGCCCTATGGGCAGCATACTGATGACAAGCAGCAGGGCCGCCGTGGCTATAAGGCACCGTCTTGCCTTTCCCTTTTTTCGTAGAAATCCTTGCATCTCCTTCTCCTCCTTATGACGGTTTTCAATAGGGAAAATCCCATTTGATATGAGTATAACATTGCCGTAAAAATTAAACAATAGATAAGAAAATAGTTCAAAATACATAAAAATAAAGGACTGTACAAGCTGGTTGGTGATTTGTTCACTGATATGAGGATGAGAAAAGCGTTGATTTGACAAAAATTCTAAACCAGTTGTATATTTTGTTTTACGGTATGTCCAGCGGCTGCCCTATAAAAATTTTTAGGAATTTTTTGTAAAATTCGATTGTAATATAAACCCAGAATAACACGGAAGAGGTTACAATCCACCAATAGAAAAGGCCCGGAAGCTTGTCCTGGTGAGCTTCCGGGCCTTTTTCATATTCTTTACTTATTTTAACCTAAATTCATTCATATCATGATAAAGACAGGCAATGGCTTGCTCTTTGTCATCAGCTTTGATGTATTCTACGATTTTTTTATGCTGCGTGGTTTCGATGACAAAGGTGGTTTTGCGCCAGCGATCCCAATAAAACTGAGCAAAAGCCCTGGTTAAGGTAAGAATGGATGTCTTTAAAACGTCATAGATATAGCGGTTATTGCAACAGGAAATTAAGGCCAGATGGAATGCTGCGTTATTCTCCCATTGTACCAAGGCACTGAGTTCGCAGTTTTCAGGGAAGGAATTGGCAACCATCTCCAACTTGCGAATTTGCTCCGGTGTAAAGGTACCCCAGTATTTGTCCAGACATGCGCATTCCAGCATCTGCCTAAATTCTAAGATGTTCCGGACATCCTGGTCGTTTAAGCTGACGACCTCGTAGCCGTAGCGGGGAATACTACGGAGCACCTTCTCGTTACAAAGTGAAATTAGCGCCTCCCGGACGGGAGATTTGCTCACATTATATTTTTCTACCAGTTCTTTTTCACGGAGAATAGCACCGGGTGGATATACTCCTCTGAGAATATCTTGGAACAGTGATGAGTAAACCTGATCTTTTAGGCTTTTTTTGTCTTGCATATTCTTTCTCCTTGCTCATGTCGCTAGACCCTTTTTCACTATAGCAGATTTGAAGGATGGAATCAACAGAAAAGCAAAGTTATTACATCAAAATCAATAAAAAATATTTTTTTTTATTGAAAATTATAATAAAATATGAAAAAATATTGAATAAATTATGTTTAGCTGATATGATTAATATAATCTCAAAAAATATAATTTTAGATGGAGGGATGAACATGTCAAAAATTGTAAACAAGGAAACCTTGCACGCGGAGATGGTGGATAATAACCGTAAAGCATTGGAACATCGAGCTACCTGGATGGGACTCATTTACGACGAGGCAAAAAAGGCTGGCGCCGATGCGGAAGCGATTTGCCGAGCCGCCGTGAAACGTTGCGGGCTTTTTCATGGAGAAGGATACAAAGAGCAGTGCAATGGTTCCTTAGACTGCCGAGTATTCAAACAGATCTTTTTGCCGGAGATTGCCATCAAAACCTTTGAGATGGAAACGACCCAAACCGAAAAAGATGTGACAGTTACCTTCCATTACTGCCCCCTGGTTAGCGCATGGCAGAAGCTAGGATTTGACGATGAAACCTGTGAACTGCTTTGCGATATTGCTATGGATGGAGATCGAGGTATCGCTGAAGCAAATGGGCTAAAATTCGAGTTGGGAGATACCATTGCAAAGGGATGTCCTACCTGTAAGCTCCATTTGTCTAGGTAATATCCTACAAGATGTAGGATCACAAGAGATGGGAAGGTTTGTATGGACACTCCATTTTATCAAGCTTACATAGACATATTAAAAAGAGAATTGGTGCCTGCTCTGGGCTGTACCGAACCCATCGCAATTGCTTATGCCGCAGCTACGGCCCGTGCGGTTCTGGGAGACTTACCCTGTAAGCTTCTAGTCGAATGTAGTGGCAACATAATCAAAAATGTGAAAGGTGTTACTGTACCAAATTCTGGAGGCTTGAAGGGAATAAATGTAGCGGCTACTTTAGGAGTGGTAGGAGGAAACCCAGAAGAGAGACTGAACACTCTACAAAATGTTACCCCGGCAGATATTGAAAAAACCAAGAGATTGGTATCGGAGGGGTACTGTGAGTGTGCCTTAAAAGCGGAAGTAGAGAATCTTTATATTTTAGTCACAGCCTTTGGGGAAAATGAGACATATGCTAAGGTAGAAATCAGAGGAGAGCATACCCATATTACTCGGATAGAAAAGAATGGCCAGATTCTTTTGAAAACTGAGGTTAAGGAACAATCCTCTACCGATATGTCTTGTTTAAATGTGCGCGATATCCTAGATTTTGCGGAACACACGGATCTCACTGCTGTGAAAGACATACTGGAGAACCAGATTCAGCTTAACTCCGCTATTTCGGATGAGGGTATGAGACATCATTATGGCGCGGATGTGGGGAAAACCATTCTCCGCAACTACGGAGCGGACATCAAGACAAGAGCCAGAGCTCGAGCGGCTGCTGGCTCCGACGCCAGGATGAGCGGATGTGCCATGCCGGTGGTGATCAATTCCGGCAGCGGAAATCAAGGAATTGCCGTTTCTATGCCGGTTATTGAATACGCGAAAGAGTATGGAATGACAAGAGAAAAGCTATACCGGGCGCTGTTAGTGGCAAATCTAATTTCTCTACACCAGAAGCGCTATATTGGTAGCCTGTCTGCCTATTGTGGGGCTACCAGCGCAGCCTGTGGGGCCGCCTGTGGCATTGCCTTTCTAATGGACGCTACCTATGAGGAAATTTGTCAGACCATTGTTAACACCATCTGTAACATTGGTGGTATGGTCTGCGATGGGGCAAAACCATCCTGCGCAGCCAAAATTGCCTCGGCGGTAGACGCGGGGATCAACGCCTATCTCATGGCAAAAGATGGACTGGGCTTTTCTGAAGGTGAAGGCTTGGCAGAAGGAGATATTGAAAAAACCATTCAGAACCTGGGACGGGTAGGCAAGGAAGGAATGAAGGAAACGGATGAGGAGATCCTGAAGATTATGCTGGGGCATTAAGATGTTCATGGAGAAGATCTCCTCCGGACAAGAGAAATGCAGACCTCTCATGGTTCTGTTTTCTGTGGATCCCAATGGGGCGGACATTGGGGAACTGCCTGATTGATATCCCCAAATACAAGGAGGTTTTCTATGAATAAAAGCCGAATCCAGCGTCTTGTTATTCAGATGAAAAGATTTCATCTGAATAAATTAGTTGTTACATCTCCTACGACCATCCGCTATCTGACCAACGTTTCAATTTCACCCGGGCGGCGCCTTTTCGCTCTGGTTCTAGATGAACGGGGTAACACCATCTTTGTTTCCAACCGTATGTTTCCCCTTAAGGAAGACTGTGGAGCACAGATCCTCTGGTATTCCGATTGGGATGATGGAACGGAAAAGCTTGCCAATCTATTCAGTGATGGAGAAAATGTGGGGATCGATCATGATTTCTCAGCAGGATTTACATTCGCCCTTATGGCCCAAAAACCCAAAGTGCGTTTTTGTCCCGGCTCACCTGCTATTGATAGGGTCCGCATGATGAAGGAGCATGACGAAATTGAGTTGATGCGCCGGTCTTCCGCCATGAACGATGATTGTATGGAACATTTAATTGCCTACATTAGCGGCAATTTAAGTGAAAGAGAACTGGCTGACCGGCTCTATAGCTTGGGCCAAGAAATAGGATTTGACGACCATTCTGGCGGCGCTATTATTTCTTATGGACAAAATGCTATAGACGCTCATCATGGCCCTGATGAAAGCCGTTTAAAATCCGGAGATAGCATCGTTATGGATTTTGGTTTTAGTTATCGGGGATATCGATCCGACATGACTCGAACGGTGTTTTTCCAGAGTGCCTCTACAGCGCTAGAGAAAATTTACCAAACTGTATTAGAAGCACAATTGGCCGCTATCCAAGCAGTTCGTCCGGGAGTGCCTTTTCATTTTATTGATCAGGTTGCTCGTGACATTATTTGCCGCGCTGGTTATGGGGAATATTTTCCCCATCGGGTGGGACATGGTATCGGGCTAGATGTTCATGAGCCGCCTTATGTGGTGGGCGGTAACGAAATGACATTGGAATCCGGTATGATATTTTCCATTGAACCAGGTATCTATCAGCCTGAGGTGGGCGGTGTTCGAATTGAGGATCTGATTCTTGTTACGGAAGATGGTTTTGAAAACCTCAACCACTATACAAAACAGCTACAGATTATCAAATAGACTGTCCGCTAAAAAGTCCCATAAGTGCTGTGCTTTCTCGATCTAGCTTAGGGTATGGGTAGCCTATGGCGGGAACTATTGCGATAACGACTACCCAATTAGCTGTGCATTTTTACACAAAACCAATTTAAAGGAGGAAAGCGTTATGTCCTATCGTTTGTCTGCTGATATTGGTGGAACTTTTACGGATGTAGTTTGTATTAATGATGAGACTGGCGAATACACAACGACAAAAGTTCTCACAACTCCGGAAAAGCTCACCAATGGCATTATGCAAGGCTTTGACGAGGTAATCGGAAAAAAATACCAACAGGTGAAGAATATCGTTCATGGTACGACATCGGGACTCAATGCGGTCATCGAGAGGAAAGGCGCCAAGTGTGCTATTATCACCACCCGAGGCTTTGGAGATGTCCTGGAGATTGGACGGGGAAACCGGCCCGATATGTATAATAACCGTTATCAGCGTCCAAAACCGTTGGTGTCCCGTGGAGATATCTATGAGGTAGACGAAAGAGTTTCTGCTGACGGTTCCGTCAAGTTGCCATTACAGACCGATTCTTTGAAAGAAATTTTTGACCAGATCCAAGGAAATTATGAGTCTATTGCTGTCTGTTTTATCAACAGTTACCTCAACCCGGAAAATGAGGAAAAAGCGGCAGAATGGCTCAAAGAACGGTTGGGAAACGAGGTTATGGTCATTACTTCCTCTGAAACGGCCCGGGAATGGCGGGAGTATGAGAGAACTAGTACAACGGTTCTCAATGCCTATGTATCGCCCATCACCAAAAGCCATCTGGTAGCGCTCAATGAGGAGTTGAGAAAACGTGATTTCCAGGGGAACCTATACATCATGCAGTCTAATGGCGGTGTCATGAAAGATGAAATTGCGGCGGATAAAGCAGTACAGATTCTCATGTCCGGACCAGTAGGCGGCGCTATCGGAGGAACAGTCTGTGGCAGAAAAAATGTTATCGGCGTGGATATGGGAGGAACTAGCTTTGATGTAAGCCTCATCGTGGATGGACAGACTGAGATTACCGTAGAATCCAATGTGGAAGGGTTCCCAGCGCTGGTTCCTACCGTCAATATTTTCAGCATTGGCGCCGGTGGTGGCTCCATCGCCTGGGAGGAAGGCGGCGGCATGCGCGTTGGTCCTCAAAGTGCCGGGGCCAAACCTGGGCCAGCATGCTATGGGCAGGGTGGAACACAGCCCACCATTACCGATGCCAATCT
>NZ_CBDTOK010000039.1:0-17106 GCF_965361945.1 Zongyangia sp.
CCATATGCTGCTATGGCTCAGTCGGTAGAGCGCATCCTTGGTAAGGATGAGGTCACCGGTTCGATTCCGGTTAGCAGCTCCAAGAAAGCCTTAGAATCGTGATGATTCTAAGGCTTTCTTTTTATGTCTGAATTTTTATTTCCCGGCAACGGAAATGTCTATGGAAGTAGTTTTTCTTATATATGGCTTACATCCATATATGGTTTGAGAGAACTATTCAAGGATTGACCCTGGTGTTTCCGACAAATAAACGGTGGAATTCTTCGAAGACTTTTTTGTAATCCTCCCCATAGCAGCTATTTTTTCTCCAGATGAAGGAGAAATCGTGCTGAATATCAAAATTTTCCAGAGGAATTTCCCGAAGAATACCGGTAGCCAGTTCCTCCTGAGCCGCGACCTGATATAAGAAGGTAATACCACAATTGAAGGCAGCTAGGTTTTTTAATGCGGCAATATTGCTAATTTCTGCCTGAAGGGCAAAATCCTGGATGGAAAGATTATAACTTTCCAGATAATGTTCCAGAATATGGCGGGTGCCAGACCCAGATTCCCGAACCAGGAGCCGCTCTCCCAATAGGTCCTGGATGGTGTGGACAGGATGCTGGAAAACATAATGGCGACCACAGACTGGGACAAACCGTTCCTTTGTGAAAAGAAGGCAATCATAGGAGTTTCGGGGAAAAGCGCCCTCTACAATGGCAAAGTCAATCTCCCCTCGGTCTAGCTTGGCCAATAACTGCTCTGTGTCAGCTACTTGCATCTGTATCTGAACCTTCGGATGATTTTGTAAATACTGTGCCAGAAGAGACGGCATAGCAAATTCCCCTACCGTTAAGGTGGCACCAAAGGAAAGGCTTACCTGGCCATCACAGAGATGTTTGATTCGAGCTTTGAGAAGATCAGCATCATGCCGCATGGTCAGTGCAGTTTCTCTCAAAAGTTTTCCTGCGTCTGTTAGCAGCAATTTTTTGCCTTCATATGAAAAAAGGGGGGCGCCATATTGTTCTTCCAGAGCGTGAATCTGGTGTGAAACCGCTGGCTGGGTTATGTGTAATAGTTCTGCGGCCCGAGTAAAATGCATTGTTTCGCAGACGGTTAAAAAAGTGAGAATACGAAAGTCAAGCATAAAATCCCTCCCCTTAATATTATAAAATATATTTATGTAAAAATAAATAATAATCATTTTATTTTATTGGAAAACTCTGCTACAATGATTTCAGACAATAACAACATGAGGGGTAGGATTTGACAAGCATGAAAACCATTAAAACATACGCACCAGGAATTTTACTCTGCCTTGGCATTGCTATTCCGGCATGGCTTTTGGGAAAATGGCTGCCGGTTGTAGGCGGACCTGTATTTGCAATCCTCATCGGCATGGTGATCACGCTGCTGCTTAAGAATAAAGAGTGGTGTGCCAGCGGCGTCACCTTTACCTCAAAAAAGATCCTTCAATATGCGGTGATTCTCCTTGGATTCGGTATGAACCTAACAGAAATTCTCTATCAAGGCAAACAATCGCTTCCCATCATTATTTCCACCATCACTACGTCTCTGGTCGTTGCTTTTGTGTTATATAAAGCCCTTCGTTTACAGAAAAATAGCGCGATCCTGATCGGAGTCGGCTCTTCCATCTGTGGCGGTTCGGCAATTGCCGCCACTGCTCCTGTCATCAATGCCGACGATGAGGAGGTAGCCCAATCCATCTCGGTCATCTTCCTTTTTAATATTCTGGCGGCGCTGATTTTTCCAACCTTGGGCGGTATGCTGGGACTCTCCGACGCAGGCTTTGGCCTGTTTGCTGGCACGGCCATCAACGATACCTCCTCAGTTACAGCTGCAGCCGCTGCATGGGATGGCATCCATGGAAGTAATACACTGGATACGGCAACCATCGTTAAGCTCACCCGAACCCTGGCCATTATCCCCATTACGTTGGTACTGGCCTTTATCCGTACCCGCAAAGCGAAGGCAGAAGACGGCACACGGATTCAGTTAAAAAAGATTTTCCCCTTCTTTGTCCTCTTCTTTGTGCTGGCTTCGGTGGTCACCACTGTCTTCCAGCTGCCGGCGGCAGTGACAAGCCCGCTTAAGGAGCTGAGTAAATTTTTTATCATCATGGCTATGGCAGCCATCGGGCTGAATACCAATATTGTAAAGCTGGTCAAAAGTGGTGGGAAACCCATACTGACAGGATTATGCTGCTGGATCGCCATCGCGCTGGTCAGCCTCGGCATGCAGATGGCTCTGGGCATCTGGTAATCAAGACCCAAAGTATGAGGATAAACAAAAAGGAAGGCACTTCCCTGTGGGAAGTGCCTTCCTTTTATAGTTTATAGAAGGATTTAGCCTTTTAATCCTCTGGCCTGGCGATCCATATCCTCGATAACAATGTCAAAAATTTCCCCTAAAGAAGCGCAGTACTGAAGCACCTGCCAGGGCTCATTGGTATGAAAATGAATTTTAATCAGATTTTCATCGCCCACTGCGAGCAAACAATCTCCCTGGAAGTGCTCCAGAAAGTAGTCGTTGATCACATCCTCATCCAGGTTCTCCCCCTCGATGAGCAGTTGGGTATCATATTTAAATTCCAGCATTTTTCTTCTCCTTTACATGATGAGCTTTAATGAAGCTGTTCTAGTTCATCCAACCATAAGGCGGCCACAGCATCGCTGGGCATCCGCCAATCCCCTCTGGGGGAGAGGGAGACAGATCCTACTTTGGGCCCGTCGGGGAGGCAGGAACGTTTGAACTGCTGAGTAAAGAAGCGGCGATAGAAGGTTTTTAGCCAATGGAGGATAGTTTCACGGTCATATTCACCCTGGAAGGCGTAGACAGCCAGCCGCAGCACCTTTCTGGGGGAGAAACCCCACCGGATGCCATAATACAGGAAGAAGTCATGAAGCTCATAAGGGCCAACAATGTCCTCTGTCTTCTGCTGAATCTCCCCTTCCTTGGCAGGGAGCAGCTCAGGGCTGACCGGCGTTTCCAGAATATCCAGGAGAACTTCCCTCAGCCTGGGATCATCGGCTTTCATGGCCTCATGCCGCACCAGGTGCCGTACCAAAGTCTTGGGAATGGAGGCGTTGACCCCGTACATGGACATATGATCTCCATTGTAGGTGGCCCATCCCAGGGCGAGTTCAGACAAATCCCCGGTGCCTACCACCAGGCCTCCGGTCATGTTGGCGATGTCCATGAGTACTCGCGTCCGCTCCCTGGCTTGGGAATTTTCATAGGTCACATCCCGTTCCTCTGGATTCTTACCAATATCGGCAAAATGACGGTCCACAGCGCCAGCGATGTCGATGGTGCGCAGGGTCACCCCCAGCTGTTCGCAGAGGATTTCTGCATTGCCGCGGGTCCGAGCCGTAGTACCGAAACAGGGCATGGTAGCGGCCACGATATCCGTCCTGGGCCGTCCGGCCAAATCCATTGCCCGAATGGCAACCAAAAGGGCCAAGGCGGAATCCAGCCCGCCAGAGACGCCTACGACAGCTGTCTTCGCGCGGGAATGGTCCAGCCTTTTGAGCAGTCCGTGGGCTTGGATGGAGAGGATATCCTCACAACAGCTTTCCCGCTCAGTTTCGTTGGCGGGAATAAAGGGGCGGCTGCTCACCGGCCGGGTCAGCTGGGTGGGGTGAATGTCGAGAGAAAAGGGAACTTGCAGGTAGCCTTCACCAGCAGAGGAAGGAAAAGTGGTAAACCGGCGGCGCTCAAAGGAGAGACGCTGAACATCGATTTCGCTGATGGTCAGACCTGTGGTGAACTTTCGGCTTTCAGCCAGAATGACGCCGTTTTCCGCGATCAGGTCATGTCCGGCGAACACCATGTCGGTGGTGGATTCCCCCATACCTGCATCGGCATAGAGATAGCCGCAGACAAGCCGTGCCGATTGTCCAGCTACCAGATTCCGGCGGTAGGCGTCTTTGCCTACAGTCTCGTTGCTGGCGGACAGATTGGCAATGACGGTGGCACCAGCTGCCGCATGTCCAATAGAGGGGGGACTATAGGCCCACAGATCTTCGCAGATTTCCACCGCCAGGGTAAACTCCGGCATCTCCCGGCAGGAGAATAGAATCTGGGTTCCGAAGGGAACTGTTTTCCCAAAAAGGGAGGCTTCTTTTATGCCATCAAAAGCGGGAGTAAACTGGCGGCGCTCATAAAATTCACCATAATTGGGTAAAATGGATTTGGGGATGAGCCCCAAGACTTCTCCGTCCTGGCAGACCGCCGCACAGTTATAGAGTTTTCCACCAAAGGAAAAGGGGAAGCCTACAACAACCAACATGTCCGATCCCCGTGATGTTTCCACCACCTTTTTTAATGCCTGCAATGCACCTTCTAACAAGGTCCCTTGTAAGAACAGGTCTCCGCAGGTGTAACCGGTGAGATACAACTCCGGCAGGACCAAAAGCTGTACCTGATGACCGTCAGCCTCCTTGATCATAGCGGCTGCTTGCTCCCCGTTGTATACACAGTCGGCCACCTTGACAGGGGGAGTGGCCACTGCTACCTTAATAAATCCGTCTTTCATCGCACATCCTCGTTTTCTTTTTGTATTTGATCAAGATTTTCTGTCATTCATTCTCAGCGTTGCTCCTTAAGAAGCGCTACCCGCTCCCGGATGGCTTGCAGATGATCTTCCCGTGTTGTGCTGGGATCCTGAATATCATAAAATCTCTGGCAGGGGAGCTCATTACATCCGCCGCAACCAGCAAGTCCCTTTTTGTTGACGCAGCAATCGTAAAGAGGGCAAACCTGAAAACCGAGATAGGAAGCCCAGGACACCTGCCCTTTCAGGGAGCGGCATCCCGCGCAGGCCTGCCCAAAATCTATGCAATCGCTGCAGATGATGCCGCAACTGCTGACCACTTTTTCCATCATGGTTTCCCCCTTTGGCAAGGCTGATACTTCTGGGGGTATTATACCACAAAAGCCAGGCCGATCCTATAGCATTCTGACCACAATTTCCCTTGAAATTTATACATAAATTTTCGAGATAACACTATCTATCATGTGATTTAAATGATATAATATGCCAAATCCTATATCTCCAAAGGCATATTTCATTTTTATCTGGAGGGATGACTGTTGACACCTTTTCATGCAGGCAGAGAAGAAGTTTTGACAAAACTATCGGTTAATGCCGCACAGGGACTTTCTAAAGAGGAAGCTCAGGAGCGGCTCCAACGCTTTGGCCCCAATGCCCTGAAGGCCAAAAAGAAAAAAACGCTGCTGCAGCGCTTTTTGGATCAGTTTAAGGATGTCATGATCTTGATCCTGATTGCGGCCGCTGTCGTCTCTTTTGTGGTGGCGCTGGGCGGACATGACGCCAAGGAATTTTTTGAACCGCTGCTCATCCTGCTGATTGTGATCCTCAACGCGATTTTAGGCGTTTTCCAGGAAAATAAGGCAGAGCGGGCCTTGGACGCCTTAAAAAGCCTGTCGGCTCCCCGGGCACGGGTTCTTCGGGATGGCGTGGAACAGGTCATCGATGCTTCTCAGGTGGTACCGGGAGACATCATCCTGGTGGAGGCCGGAGATTTTATCCCTGCCGACGCCAGGCTTCTGGAGTCCGCCAGCCTGAAATCGGAGGAATCAGCTCTGACCGGAGAATCTGTTCCGGCGGAAAAGGACGCGGCGGCGTCCGTTGAGGAAAATGCGCCTTTGGGAGATCGAATCAATATGATGTATTCCGGATGCTCCGTCACCTATGGCCGTGCCAAAGGAGTGGTTACCGCCACAGGCATGGATACCGAGATGGGTAAAATTGCCGGTCTTTTGGAAGGGGAAGAAGAGACCCAGACGCCGCTACAGCAGAAGCTTGCCAAGCTGGGCAAATATCTGGGATTTTTGGCCCTAGGCGTATGCGCCATTATCTTTGTGGTGGGTATCATCGACGGCATCCCCCTGATGGAAATCTTTATGACGTCGGTCTCCCTGGCAGTATCCGCCATTCCGGAGGGACTTCCCGCCATTGTCACCATTGTCCTCTCCATCGGCGTACAGCGGATGGTAAAGAAAAATGCCATCATCCGCCGTCTTCCCGCGGTGGAAACTTTGGGAAGCGCCTCGGTCATCTGCTCAGATAAGACCGGCACCTTGACCCAAAATCGCATGACCCTGGTCAAGGGATATGACGCAGCTTCTGGCGCCTTGGAGGATATTTCAGAGCACAATGGGGAAAGCATTCGGGCTCTGCTGCGGTATGGGGCTCTTTGCTGCGATGGCGCAGTCTCTTTTGAGGATGGCAAGGAGATCCATATCGGCGATCCTACCGAGACATCCATTATCCTGGCGGCCTATAAAAACGGCATGCCCAAAGAGAAACTCAACGAAGAATTCCCGCGCCTCGCAGAAATTCCCTTTGATTCGGATAGGAAACTGATGACCACTGTCAACCGGATGGATGGGAAAAATGTGGTCATCGTCAAGGGCGCTTTTGATGTACTGGCCCTGCGCTGCACCGCCGGAGATATAGAGCGAGCCCGTCAGGTAACAGAAGATCTGTCCCGAGAGGCTTTGCGGGTATTGGCTGTAGCGATCAAAGAGATCCCCGAGGTTCCCTCTGCCCCCACCAGTGAGGAGCTGGAGCAGGGGCTGACCCTGGTGGGCCTGGTGGGGATGATTGACCCGCCTCGCCCCGAGGCCAGAGAGGCGGTGCGGATCTGCCGGAAAGCCGGCATCAAGCCGGTGATGATTACCGGCGACCATGTGGTGACAGCTTCCGCCATCGCCCGGGATCTGGGCATCCAGCTGGAAGGGGATGACGCCATCACCGGGACAGAACTTGCGGCCATGAGTGAAGAACAGCTGCAGGAGCGGGTCCGGCACATTTCGGTATATGCCCGGGTTTCCCCAGAGGATAAGATCCGTATTGTCAAGGCATGGCAGCGCCAGGGAGAAGTTGTTTCCATGACGGGAGACGGCGTCAACGACGCCCCCGCCCTCAAGGCGGCCGATATAGGCTGCGCCATGGGAATTACCGGTACCGATGTGGCAAAGGGCGCTGCGGATATGACCCTGACGGACGATAATTTTGCCACCATTGTAGACGCGGTCAGGGAAGGCCGAGGCGTCTATGAGAATGTCAAAAAGGTTGTGGCTTTCCTGCTGGGTACCAATATCGGGGAAGTACTCACCGTATTTGTGGCCATGCTGGTGTGGCGGCAATCCCCCCTGCTCTCTATGCAGCTGTTGTGGATCAACCTGGTGACGGACAGTCTCCCCGCCATCGCGTTGGGAATGGAGCCGGTAGAATCAGATGTAATGGAGCATCCGCCGAAACCCAAAGAGGAAGGGATCTTCGCCCATGGGCTGGGTGTGCGCATTGTGTTGCAGGGCGCATTGTTCGCCCTTCTTTCCCTCGTCGCCTTCTGGATCGGTATCTCTACCACCGGCGTCATCGAGGGAGGACGCACCATGGCCTTTATTGTCCTGGCCCTGTCCCAGGTGGTGCATTCCTTTAATATGAGATCCCATCATTCATTGTTTAAAATTGGATTTTTTACCAACAAGTATCTGGGTGGAGCGGCCCTTCTTTCCCTGCTTCTGATGGCCTTTGTGGTGTTTATCCCGCCGGTGGCCACAGCCTTTGGACTGATTCAGCTTTCTGGCGTCCTCTATCTGGAGGCGTTGGGGCTGTCGTTGGTTCCTCTGGTAGTTCTGGAAGTGAGTAAAGCTTTGGGCCTTATTCGCAGCCATCGATAGATCATGAAAGACAATGAACACGCCCGGCATGCAAAAGCATGCCGGGCGTGTTCGCCTATCAGTTTATATCAGAAGGTTGTACATCAAAAGAAAGATAGGAACAAAGCCGCCTATAAGGATCGGGACACTCCATCAGTTCGGACATAATGCAAAACCCTCCAGCCCCCTGAGCCAGGATCTCCGGCACATGGTTCCGATTGATGCCGCCAATGGCATAGACCGGGATCTTTACCGCCTGGCAGACCTCCTTGAGGAAAGAAAGACCCCGGGGAGGGACCCCTTCTTTGCAGCTGGTAGGAAAGATGTGTCCAGCGACCAGATAAGAAGCTCCCATTGCTTGGGCCTCCAGAGCGTCTTCCACACTGTGGACGGATGCCCCTATCTGAGAAAATCCGTTTAGTTCTCCTGAATATTGGCGGAGTAGGTGCAAAGGTAGGTGAAGGTGGGAAGCCCCCTGCCTCCGGGCTGTTTCCAGCCGGGAATTGACAGCCACCGGAACTTCATAGGTGGAACAGATATCCTGGCACTGTTTCCAAAGGATCTCGTATTCGGCCTCTGGGAGATCCTTTTCTCTGAGGATGATCAGCCCCGGTTTGGCACGGGCAAGCTCATGAATGTGGGAGAGAAAGTCCCCGGGACATAACTTCCGATTGGTGACAACGACGACCATTACGCCTGCTCCATCCGGATATAGTCCCGGTATACCGGCTGCATCCCTTTGGCATAGAGCATCTGCTCTACCTCTGCGACCCCACGGGGATCGGAGATTTCGAATTGTTCGTCTCCCTTGGCCTCTTCGTCATGGCCGCCTACCCCCACCTTACTGCCGGCGGAGATTTTGGTGGCGCACATGCCGATGACATTGTCCCGGAATCCCGGCCGCTCCCGGGTGGAAATGCTGATGCCGGCGAAGGGCAGCAGCAGCCGGTAAGAGAGCATGATCTGCAAAAGCTGGGTTTCATGGACATCGTTAGGGTTGTTTTCGGCGTTATTAATGTAAGGACGTAGACGGGGAACCGAGAAAGAAACCTCCGCATGAGGATATTTTTTCTGTAACAGGCTGGCGTGAAGTCCAGCGGCAAAGGCATCTTTCCGGAAATTACCCAGCCCCAAAAGGGCACCGACGCCGACTCCGCGCATACCGCCGAGCAGCGCCCGCTCTTGGGCGTTGAAACGGTAAGCGAAATCAGCTTTTGGCCCAGCCAGATGAACCTCTTTATAGCGGACGCGGTCATAGGTCTCCTGGTAAACACTGACAAAATCAGCGCCGCACTGCTGGATATAGGCATACTCGTCTGTGTCCATGGGATAGACCTCGATGCCAATGGTCGTAAAGTACTTTTTGGCAATTTCACAGGCGTGACCGATATATTCCACATCCGAGTGGTACCGGGATTCCCCAGTGAGGATGAGAATCTCTCTCAGCCCGGTTTTGGCGATGTTGCGCAGCTCGGTGTCAATTTCATCATAGGTGAGCTTCCCGCGGTGGATTTTATTGGTACAGTTAAATCCGCAGTAAGTACAGTGGTTGACACAGTAGTTGGCGATATAGAGAGGAGTATAGAGTCCGGCAGTATTGCCGAAGTGGCAGGCGGTTTCCTGTTTGGCGCGCCGTGCCATCTGCTCCAGATAGGGCTGGGCCGCCGGGGAGAGGAGCGCCCCATAGTCCTCTAAGGAAATGCTGTCCTTTTCCAGAGCTCGAAGGACATCGTCGCCGGTGTAAGCGGAAAAATCGACAGCATCATAGGCTTCCAGTACAGTGTCCATCAGCGGCCGCTCCAGATTGACTTTGAGTTTTTCTACATTGATCGTATTCATGAAAAAGCCCCCTAGTCCTGCAGAAATCCGGTGAGGGGAGAGGAGGCTTCTCCCTCATATTCCAGCACCCGGCCGGGACCGGCGAGATAGCCTTCCCGTCCCGCTTCTACTGCCAGTTTAAAGGCGTGAGCCATTGCCACTACATCCCGAGCGGTGGCCACAGCGGTGTTAGCCAGTACGGCGTCAGCGCCAAGCTCCATGGCCTCACAGGCGTGGGAGGGACGTCCAATACCAGCGTCCACTACGATGGGAAGGTCAATTTCATCGATGAGCATCTTGACGAAATCCCGGGTGATGAGGCCCTTATTGCTGCCGATAGGGGCAGCGAGAGGCATGATGGCCGCAGCTCCGGCGTTGACAAGATCCCGTGCCGCCATCAGGTCAGGGCTGATGTAGGGCAGTACAACAAATCCCTCTTTGGCCAGGATTTCGGTTGCCTTGATGGTCTCATAGTTATCCGGCATCAGGTATTTGCTGTCCCGGATGACCTCAATTTTGATAAAGTCGCCACAGCCCAGTTCCCGGGCCAGCCGGGCGATGCGAACCGCCTCCTCGGCGTTGCGGGCGCCGGAGGTATTGGGCAGCAGGGTCACCGTTTTGGGAATGTAATCGAGGATGTTGCCCTCACCGCCTAAATTGGCCCGGCGCAGGGCGAGGGTGACCATTTCGGTGCCGCTGGCCTCGATGGCTGCGGCAGTTTTATCCAAAGAGAATTTACCGGTGCCCAGGAAAAAGCGGGAATGAAATTCCCGGGGCCCGATTTTTAAAGTGTCTTTCATATTGTTCGCTCCTTTGTTTGAAATGCGGATATACACAGGTTATGGTTCCTCCATCCCCAGCAATAGCCGGAGAACCATGTTGGCTTGATGGCCGGCACAGACTGACACCCGAGGAGCCATGAGTCCTTGTCCCGGCTGGGCTTCGCTGACAAGATCGCCACAGAGGTAGAGCCGGGAAAGCTTCCTCCGGGTTTCGATCTCATTGGCGCTGCCATAGCCGGCCATCCCGGAGGCAGCTACCACCTTGGCCTGAGGCAGCCCTTCCAGCACCGCAGCCACCAGCTCCGCCTTGGATTGCGGCCGGTCCAAGGCCTCACAGATCACCTGGCAACCAGAAAAAATTTCCGCCGCGTTTTGAGCGGTAAGGCGTACGGTGTGGGTTTTTACCTGGATAAAGGGGTTGATCTGGCGGATTTGTTCCTGCAGCGCCTGGGTTTTGTACTGGCCTAGATGGGAAATAAAATAGTGCTGGCGGTTGAGGTTGCTGGGCTCCACCAGGTCAAAGTCGGCCAGCACCAGCTCTCCTATGCCAGTGCGGGCCAGCATGACCGCAATGTTGGAGCCAAGGCCTCCCAGCCCCGCGATGCCCACCTTGGCCTTTTTGACCCGCTCATGGACAAAGGGGGTATGGCGGGCAGCCATCATACTTTCCAGCTGCTCTTCTGAGGGCAGCTCCCCCCGACGGATCAGAACGACAGTGTCGCCATCTTGAAGGGGGAGATCCTCATCCGTTTGAAAACCGTTATAAATGAATACGTCAGCGTCCGGACAGTACTGCTCCTGCAGCGCGCGGAGGGAAAGGGGGGAGGAGAGCAGCAGCTTTTTTCCGTTAAGTGAGATCTCCATGGGATCAGCCTCCGCCTACAAAGCTGACAATTTCCACCTGGTCAGAATCCATCAGGGTAACAGAGGAAAACTGGGCTTTGGGGACAATCTGGCCATTGCGCTCTACCGCTACCTTGTCGGTGGGATAGCCCTGCTCCTGCAGGAATGCCAGCAGGGACATCTCTTTTGACAGTGCCACCTGTTTGCCATTGACCTTCATTTGCGTCTCATCTCCTTTGTAAAATCAAGAATCCTGGACAGAGCCACAGAATCAAAAGCGGGAGCGGGCAAAGAAAAAAGCCAAGCCCACCGGATACGGTAGGTTTGGCTTCTGTTTGCAAATATAAATACGAAACTCCCTACGCCGGTATTAACCGTACAGGTTCCATGGGTAAGAGGACACACCTCACTCTCAGCCAATTTCATTGGCTCCCCAGTTCTTCTGCAACTATTGATTTTTTCCAAGGATCTTACCTTTTTAGTATAGCGCAGTTTTTGTCGGTGTCAATAGTTTCCGCAGGGAAAAAAGACGGCTTTGTATCTCTGAAGTTGAAAAAGAGAAATATAAGATGAATCTTGGATAAACTGTATTTTTTCTTTGAATAAATGAAAGGAATAGTTGTTGGTAAAAGTTTCATGTGTTAAAATGTTTGAAAATCAAATAAAAATCAGAAAAACAATAAAAAGCGGAGAAACCTTATGCTTAAACATCCAACCACAAAATTTTATCGGAGAACCAGCCAGCTTCTTCTGATTTTGGTGTTGCTCCTCTCTTGTTCTTTTACCACCGCCCTTTTGATTACCCGGTCGGGATATCAGAAGAAACTCCAGGCGTTAAACAACCGTCTGGAGGAAGAAACAGCCCTTCAGCAACAGGAGGATAAGCCACAGGATACGCCGCCCCAGAAAGAGGAAAGCACTGCTGCGGCTTGGGAACCGGAAGTTCTGGACTATGCGTCTCTGTTTCCCAATTTATATGTAGAACCGCCTACCAAGCGGGAAGTAGCCGAAAAAACAGTATATTTGACTTTTGACGATGGCCCCTCTCCTCTGACGCCCCAGGTCTTGGATATTTTAAAAGAAAAACAGGTGAAGGCCACCTTTTTTGTCACGGGACAGGAAGGAGAGCAGGCCAAAGAACGGATGCAGAGGATTGTCAGCGAAGGCCATGCCATCGGAGTGCATACCTACAGCCACGACTACCGACAGATCTATCAGACGGTGGATACCTTTTTGGAGGATTTTGATAAGGAATTCCGGTTGATTGAGGGATACACAGGGGTGAAGCCGAAAATTTTCCGCTTTGCCGGTGGCAGTATCAACGCCTTTAATATGGATAATTACCATATGATTATTGGGGAGATGGTCCGCCGGGGATTTACCTATTTTGATTGGAACGTATCCGCCCAGGACGCCAGCAAAAAGGCGACAAAACAGTCGATCCATGACAGCATTATCTGTGGCGCGAAAGATAAAAATAGATGTATCATCTTACTTCACGACAGCGGGGACAAGGCCGACACCATTGCCGTTTTGCCCCAGGTCATCGATACCCTCAAAAGCCAGGGCTACACTTTCGCACCTTTGACTAATGAAGTACAGCCCATTGTCTTTCCCTATGAAAGAATTGGCTAATGCAAAAAATAAAAGCCAGTCGGAAGATTCCGGCTGGCTTTTTGGTTAGCCCAGTTTACAGCCCAAACAGTGAGCGATGAGGATTGCCTGGGGCACGTCGATGAGGGTATCCTGCATCTTCACTTGACGCATGTCCACACCATCAATCAGAGATCCTTGCATATCCGCTTTCTTCAAATTGGCCCCGGCCAATTGGGCCCGGGTAAAATTACAGTTTCGCATCTTTGCCTTTTCTAGGTTACAGTTTTGGAGGTTGGCTCCGCTGAAATTGATATTATCCAGGCAAAGGCCTCGCAGGTCACTGTCGGCCAGGTAACAGTCCGAGAAATTGCCGCCTTGGATTTCGATACCGGTGAACACAGCGCCGGAAAAGGTGGATCCGATACATTTACACTGGATCAAGGTGGCGCCGAAGAGACTGCAGCCGGAAAAAGTACAGCCGGCGAAGGCGGTATATTGATGGTGGGATTCGTTGAGCCTTGCAAAGGTAAAGTCACAGTAGTGGAAGGTACATCCTTTGGTAACCAGTGCCGCCATGTCCATGCCCCGGAAGCTGCAGCGGGTAAAGGAAACATGGTGTAATTCCCGGTCAGCAAAGTCTGTGCCCTGAAATTTCTTGCCTTCGAATGTCGCATATTCTGGGAAGGTCTGATTCATTAATTCTGCTCCTCATTCATGGTAGAGGTGTAGTCCCGATCCACCGTAATGACAGTGTAATACTGGCGCCCAATTTCTTTGACACGGCAGGAAATGAGGTGGCACAATTCCTTATCGGACGTTGGGAAGTCTATGGGGACGGATACGTCAAAGATCAAATTGGAATGGGTGGACCCAAAGACCACACGAAAATCATGCATGGAAATTTGGGGGGAGACGTCCTTCAAAATCTGTTCCAGCTGGTCCCGCAGCTGGTTAATCCGGGCATCGTCGGTGACGATGGGATCTAGGTGGATCACCAGATGGATGTGAAAGTTATTCATAAAATCGTGCTCAATGTTGTCGATGATGTCATGGCTGACCAGAATATCCTGGCTGGCCGGTACCTCTACATGCACCGAGGCAAAACAACGGTCAGGACCGTAATTGTGGATGACCAGATCGTGGATACCGATGACACCGTCATAGCTGAGGATGGTATGGTGGATTCTTTCTACCAATTCCTTATCGGGCGCCATACCCAGCAGGGGGTTGGCGGTTTCAATGACCAGGCGGATGCCGGAGAAGATGATGAAGGCGGCCACCAGGATGCCCAGATAACCATCCAATTGCCAGCTGGTGAAATGGGCAAGAAGAGAACCGATAAGTACGGCAGAGGTGGAATAGACGTCGTTTAAACTGTCTGCCGCCGTAGCCTGCAGAGCCTCTGAACGGATGCGCTTGCCCACCTGCCGGTTAAATAAACCCTGCCACAACTTGACGCCAATAGAGATAAGCAGAACAACAATCGTCAACCAACTAAAGGTCTCCTCTTCCGGGTGTATCACCTTGGAGAAGGAAGAAGAGATCAGCTGGAAGCCCAGAAAGATAATAACAAAGGAAACAATCATCCCAGTGATATATTCCATCCGGGCATGGCCGTAAGGATGTTTTTTGTCAGCTGGCTTTCCGGAAAGTTTAAAACCTACCAGGGTGATGATGGAAGAACCGGCATCGGACAGGTTATTGACGGCATCGGCAACCACAGCGATACTCCGGAATAAGAGACCGGCAACAATTTTAATAGCAAATAAAAACAGATTCGAGACAATGCCAACCGCTCCGGCCAGTTTGCCGTAGTTTTCCCGTACAGCGGGATTTCCAGTATCCTGATAATTTTTAATAAATTTTTGAATAATGAAATCAGTCATCAGATTCTCTCCCATCAGAGAAATGTAGTTAAAATGGCATCAAGTTTCTTTACTATATATAAAGAAAGCAGCGTTGCACTATCCAGCCGTGTTTGTAGGGGGAGGGGTGCAAAGCGCGTATTCTTTATTTTAACATTGATGCAGAGCTTCAACAAGGGATTTGCAAAAGGATCTTTGAAAAAAGCCAAGTTTTCAGCGAAAAATACAAAGAAACACACGCAATATCTGGAAAATCTCTGCCTGTTGGAATCGTGTGGAAAAAAACAGAGATATTTATCCATTTTGTTGCCATTATATAATAAAAATGCAATAAAAATTTGGAAAAGGAAGAAAACAAAACCAATTTTTTTGTGAGCTCTGTCAAAAAAATTAAATAGTCGACAAATAGTAACAAATAAATGACAAATAAAAGAAAATAATATTGCAAATATAGCGAATGCCGTCTATAATAGCGTCATCGGGCAAACGAGAGCTCGAAAATAAATCAAATTCCAGGAGGAAAAAGAATGAAAAGAGTATTGTCTCTTGTGCTGGCCTTGGTTATGTGCTTTAGCCTGGCAGCCGCTTCTTTCGCAATCGACATCAAAGAGGGTATCGTCTTCAAATATTTGACCAATGAGAACGGCGACAATTACACCACCGAGATGGACGCACCCCCCAGCCCGGTCTATGTTAATAGTGACGACTTTTATGTCCTGCCTAAATCCGAGGGCGTAGTTAACGCGTTTCAGTTCCCCGCAACCGCCGAGGACAAGAGCGGCGCATGGACAGAGACCGAGATCACCGATGTCTCCATCGTAAGCGGTAGCACCACCATCCAGGCTGCTTACTATTACGATGATAAGGGAAACAATCCTAAGAACAACTGGATCATCCAGATCCGCCCGGAGGACCTGGCCGCTGTTAAGGGCTACGATGTAAAGGTAGTAGTTACCGCTGAGAGCACTTCCTTTACCCCCGACTCCACCGGTTCTGGCACTGGTGAGACCAAAACCACCCTGTTTGAGGATAGCTTCACCTTCACTGTTCAGGACAGCGACATGATCGGTGCTTCTGACATCGATTACGCAAGACTGAACAACAACAATGTTGTTGACACCAACGGCAGATATGTTGTTTCCTACCTGGCATTCCAGGCAATCAAAGAGGGCGAGGAGTTTGTCTTCCCCTATGATGGTTACAAGGTAACTGTAGGCGCTGGCATTGAGGAGACCCTCAACTTCCGCGCTCAGCATGAGTCCATTGACAAGGTTGCTGAGAAATACGGCGAGGATAACATTCTTGCGCTTCTGGCCTTTGCCGATCAGAACAAGCAGCCCCAGACCCTGAAAATCGATGTAGAGGCAACCGAGTTTAGTTCTACCCACACTGGCAACAAGGCTTATGTTTACAGAATTGAGGGCGAGGACCTAGTTCTGGTAAGCGACAACGCTACTTATGACGAGGCAAGAGAGTTTGTCTCCTTCGAGACCGACCGTCTGGGCGCATTTGTGATCTCCGCTAACGAGATCGAGGGCGCTATCAACTCCGGCGATCAGGGTTCTAACGGCGCGGCTGGCGACAAGGAGAACCCCAGCACCGGTGCGAACGATGTCATCGGCCTGGCCGTAACCGGCGCTATCGTTGCTGCCGCCGCTGGTTTTGTAGCACTGAAAAAATAGTCTGACGAAAGAACAGATTTTGTAATTAAAAAGGAGTACCACATGGTACTCCTTTTTAATTTTACCGTACAAGCTTTGTCTATTTCGCTAAAAACGCAGCGGCTTTTTTTAGAGATTACAGAAAAGTTACAGAAAAATAGAAAAAGTTAAAAAAAAGTATTGCAATTTAGAAGCCGGGTGATATAATAAGAGTCAGACAAGGGAGACCTTGTCAAAAAAGAAAGAAAATTTTAGGAGGAAACACCAATGAAAAAGGCATTAGCACTCATTCTTGCAGTTGTTATGTGCATCGGCATGGCTTCCGTAGCTTTTGCTATTGACACAACTACTGCTATCGCTCAATGGGCTTGGTATGATGCAGATGGCGTTGGCCAGCAGCTGACCAATGGTACCATCGCTTATGTAGCAGGCGAGACTTTCTACGTTACTGTAGGTAATGGTCAGGAGCAGTTGGAGATCACCAACGCTGAAGTAACCCAGGGTTCCACCACTGTTTACACCCCGGCTTACTACAATGACACTGAAGGCAATCAGCCTCTGGGATGGGTTGTTCAGATGAAGACCCAGGACATCGCAGCTGTCAAAGATTATGACATGGTTCTGCATGTTGAAGCTAAAGATGCCGCTGGCAACGCTTATGAAGGCGACATTACTCTGGTTGTTAAAGACACCGGCGTTATCGACGAGAACGACATCAACAAAGCAAGAATCGATGGCGACTTCGAAGTTGCTACCAACGGTCGCTATGTTGTTTCCGCTGACGCATTCAAAGCCATCAAATCCGGCGAGACCTTCAAATTCCCCTACAACGGCTATGCTCTGAATGTA
>NZ_CBDTOK010000040.1:0-22436 GCF_965361945.1 Zongyangia sp.
TTGCGTCCTCCTTAAAGATATGTTTTATTTCTGTGAGTGACAGCTTACACACCACCGGTCAAAAAGCAAGCTCTAAAGGTCTTAAAACATATCTTTTTTCACTGAGGACAGGAAAGGCCCCTCCGAAGCGGGGCCGAACTATTATTCAGCATCTCGATTGGCTTGATAGTAATAGCCGTGGCCGTTCTTTTCGTCGTCAAAGGTAAACTCGCAAATCTCGTTATACATGGAACCGTCAAAGTTGAGGATATTCTTTTTCGTCTTTGCAATTACCAATTGCTATCACCTCAAATTTATTATAAATATCCACAGGAAATTAATCAATATCAAGATTTATCAAATAGCAGACCTGTATAATGCTAGTGGATATCACCAAAATACTTTTAGTCTGTTTACCATATTTTCCGAAAGAAATTCTTTTACAATTCTTTAAGTTGGATTCTCTTTACATCACTGTCAGGTTATTGTAAAATAATAGAGATCAAAGAAAATGCTGTAAAACTGAGGAGTGTGAAATATGCAGCCGAAGTATAAAAGAGTGCTACTCAAACTTTCCGGCGAAGCTCTGGCAGGCAACAACAAATTTGGTTTGGATTATGATACGGTTTATGAAATATGTAAAGGCATTAAAAAATGCGTAGATATCGGTGCCGAAATTGCCATTGTCGTAGGCGGCGGCAACTTTTGGCGGGGCCGTTCCAGCGGTAAGATGGACCGTACCCGGGCGGATCACATGGGAATGCTGGCCACCGTCATCAACGCGCTGGCTTTAGCCGATGCATTAGAGCAGTTGGGCGTTGTTGTCCGGGTGCAGACGGCCATTTCTATGCAGCAGGTGGCAGAGCCTTATATCCGCAACCGCGCTGTACGGCATCTGGAAAAAGGAAGAGTTGTTATTTTTGGCTGCGGCACAGGCAATCCTTTCTTTTCTACGGATACAGCTTCCTCTCTTCGTGCGGCGGAAATCGACGCCGATATTATTTTTAAAGCCACCATGGTGGACGGCGTATATGACCGCGATCCCGCAAAGGACAAGGATGCTGTAAAATACGACAATCTCACCTTTAAAGAGGTATTGGACAAGGAGCTGGCGGTAATGGACCTGACAGCCGCCACCATGTGCAAAGACAACGATATTCCTATTATGGTGTTCAGTTTATCCGACCCGGATAATATTTATAAAGCACTGACCGGTGAAGAGATCGGTACAATCGTTAAGGAGGACTAGGAGAATGAGAGAAGACTTTAAAGTTTACGATGAAAAGATGGGGAAGACCATCAAGGTGCTCAAGAGCGAATTTGACGGGATCCGGGCAGGACGGGCCAATCCGGCAGTGCTGGACAAGATTACCGCGGATTACTATGGAGTTCCCACCCCCATTAACCAAATGGCGGCCATCTCGGTGGCAGAGGCAAGAATTCTAGTGATCCAGCCTTGGGATAAGAGCACATTAAAGGTTATTGAGAAGGCCATTCAGAAATCTGATCTCGGCATCAACCCCACCAATGACGGAAGTGTCCTCCGTATCGCGTTCCCTCAGCTGACAGAGGAACGCCGCAAGGAGCTGTGCAAAGATGTACGTAAGTTGGCCGAGGACGCAAAAGTTGCAATCCGTTCCATCCGTCGGGATGCTAACGACAAGTTTAAAGCAATGAAAAAGAAAAATGAGCTCAGTGAGGACGATCTGAAGGACTACGAGAAGGAAATGCAGGATCTCACCGATAAATATGTCAAGGAGATTGACGAGATCTCTAAGGTCAAAGAAAAAGAGATCCTGTCGATCTAGCTTTGGTAGCCTGAAAGGGGAAAGAAAGTATGCCGCGTTTTTTTGCCAGTAAAAAGCCTGCCCGAAGGATACTGCCGCAGCATATCGGCATTATTATGGATGGCAACGGCAGATGGGCAAAAAAACGCGGCTTACCACGTAAAGCGGGGCACAGTAAGGGGGCGGAGACCTTCCGGACAATCACCCAGTATTGTCAGGATATCGGAATCAAGTACCTTACGGTGTACGCTTTTTCTACAGAAAATTGGAAGCGGCCTCAGGATGAGGTGAACGCTATTATGGATTTGTTGCGGGATTACCTCCACAATGCTTTCTCCCACAAAGATGATAATATCCGATCTATTTTTATTGGGGATCGCCAGCCGCTGGATGAAGACATTCGGGATCTAATGGCCCAGGCGGAAGAGGGCAGCCGGGATGCCACTGGTCTGACGGTCAATGTGGCTCTCAATTATGGAGGAAGACAGGAGATTGTCCAGGCGGCGCAGAAGCTTGCAAGACAGGTGAAAGAGGGGAATATCTCCCCCGAGGATATTGATGAGGAGCGGTTTGCCTCCGCTCTTTATACAGCGGGCCAGCCGGATCCGGATTTGATCATCCGGCCCAGCGGTGAGTACCGGATCTCTAATTTCTTGTTGTGGCAGTGTGCCTATGCGGAGTTTGTCATCATGGACACGCTGTGGCCTGACTTTACCTCCAAGCATCTGGATGAGGCAATAGAGATATACAACGGCCGGAATCGCCGGTTTGGAGGAATATAGCACAGGTTTTGGGAATGTTTGAGAAGACTATGCCGGACGGTACGGCGGAATGGAGTTTATGATGAAACAGCGACTTATTTCAGCGGGAGTGGGACTGGTTATTCTGGCAGTCGTACTCTTCTTTTTTGACACAATTATTCTTAATATTGTCATCAGTGCCATTTCTACCATAGCCGTACATGAGGTCCTTTTGGCAACGAAATGTACCCAGCACAAGCTCCTCACCGGGACATGCCTTACCTTTACAGCAAGCATTCCGTTTTTTGAACTGATGGCATCGCTGAGGGCAATTCCTGTTGTCTGTTTGGCTTTTGTTTTGATTCTATTTCTCATTTTGTTACGCCAACATGATGTACTGAAAATTGGCGAAGTGGGCGTAGCATTTATGGTGTCTATCTGCATTCCTTTTTCTTTTTTAAGCTTAATCAATATCCGGGATCAGCTGCAAAATCAGTATTTGAGTATTTTCTGCTTGATTTTGACCCTTGCTTCTGCATGGGTTTCTGATTCCGGCGCTTATTTTGTGGGACGGGCCTTTGGAAAGAGAAAATTAGCACCTAAGATCAGCCCTAAAAAGACGGTGGAAGGAGCCATTGGAGGGGTTGTAACCTGCACCGTGTTTTTTGTGCTGTTCGGCATGCTTTATACCTATATTTGTTCTGCGTTTCTCAATACGAAGGTCATTGTCAACTATGTTTACCTGTTGATTATGGCCCCCATAGGCTCACTTCTTAGCATAGTCGGCGACCTTTCCGCATCTATTATAAAGAGGCAGTGCGGGATTAAGGACTTTGGAACCATTATGCCAGGTCACGGCGGTATTATGGACCGCTTTGACAGTGTATTGTTTGTTTCGCCTCTGTTTTATGTTGCAATTCAGTATCTGACGCTGATTCAAATTGGATGATTGGCGTGGTTTAAAATATGGGGAGACCGAACAACAATGACACTTATTACACCTCTACTGTGTAATAAGTGTACTTTGTTTTTATCTATATTAGTTGACTGCCTCGACAGGAGTAAGGATTTGATGAGAAAAAAAGTTGCTGTTTTAGGATCCACGGGGTCGATTGGGACCCAGACGCTAGATGTTATAGACCATTTGGGATACGAGGTTACGGTGCTTACCGCCTGCAAAAATGTGGATTTGCTGGAACAACAGGCAAGGAAATATCGCCCTCGGTATCTAGCTGTCTCCGATGCAGAAAGCTGTCAAAAACTGCGGCAGGCGCTTTCTGATCTGCCCATAGAGGTTTGTTGTGGGGAAGATGGACTTTGCCGGGCGGCGGCTTTGACCGAGAACGATATTGTGGTCAATGCCGTTGTTGGAATTGCGGGTCTTGCTCCGACTTTGGCGGCACTGGAAGCAGGGAAGACACTGGCTCTTGCCAATAAAGAATCTCTGGTGGCAGGAGGACATCTGGTGACGCAGACTGCCCGCAGGACGGGGGCAGAAATTTTGCCTGTGGATAGTGAGCACTCAGCGATTTTTCAATGTCTCATGGGCCATACTGATCACAGTGAGTTGTCAAAGATTTTTCTCACTGCATCTGGAGGCCCCTTTTTTGGAATGAAAAAGGAACAGCTGCAAAAGATATCTGTGGAACAAGCTATGGATCATCCCACCTGGAAGATGGGAGGGAAGATTACAGTGGATTCTGCCACCTTGATGAATAAGGGATTGGAGCTGATCGAGGCGGTGTGGCTCTTTGGGCTGCCTCCGGAAGCGATCGAGATTGTTGTTCACCGGGAGAGCGTGATTCATTCCGCAGTGGAGTTAGTCGACGGATCGGTCATTGCCCAGATGGGAGTGCCGGATATGCGGATACCGATTCAGCTGGCGCTGACCTATCCCAAAAGGATGCCGGGAAGGACAAAGCGGCTTTCTTTCATAGACTATGGAAAGCTGACCTTTTTCCCTCCGGATTTTGAGACCTTCGACTGTTTGCGCAGTTGTGTGAAGGCCGCGCATATGGGAGGACTGATGCCCTGTGTTGTCAATGGCGCAAATGAAGAAGCGGTATCCCTTTTTTTAGAGAGAAAAATACCATTTTTAAAGATTGGGGAACTGGTGGAAGCATCCCTTTCCCTGACCGAATATCAGAAAGACTATCATAGTATGGACGAAATTAAAGAGGCGGACGGAGCAGCACGGCAGTTTGTACAAAAACAGGTTGCAACTTATCTCTAGATTTTTTCATTGGGAAAGGAAGATCACATGCCGAATATCATTCTCACCGTCATTATCGCCATTTTGGTTTTCGGAGTTATTATCATCATCCATGAGTTAGGACATTTTTTAGTGGCGAAAGCCAATGGAGTGAAAATTAACGAGTTTTCTTTTGGTATGGGCCCGGCCCTCTTTGGCTTTACCAAAGGGGAGACCAGGTATTCTGTTCGTGCGTTTCCCCTGGGTGGCTATGTAAGCATGGAGGGAGAGGACGAAGACAGCGAGGACGAGCGCTCCTTTGGCAAGAAAAAATGGTGGCAAAAGCTTCTCATTGTGGTTGCGGGTGCTGTGATGAACCTGATTTTGGGGCTGATCATCCTCATGTGCCTGACCTTCCCCAATGATGCAATAGGGACCACCACATTGGCTCAATTTAATGAAGGGTCCCAGTCCCAGTCTGCGGGCTTACAGATTGATGATAAGATTGTAAAAATCAATAATTCCGCAGTGCATATTGATATGGACATTGTCTATGAACTGATGCTCGATCACGATGGTAAGGTGGATATGGTGGTGGAGCGGGATGGAGAACGGGTCGAAGTTCCCAATGTCCAATTTGCCATGACCCAGGATGAAGACGGCAATCAATTTGTCAATATTGATTTTAAGGTATATGCACAGGAAAACAGCTTCTTTAAATCCTTAGAAAGGTCCTTTTACTGGACAGGGGGGATTGTCAAGGTCGTATGGCGTTCATTAATCGACTTGGTGACCGGCAATTTCTCTCTGAATCAATTGGGAGGACCGGTGCGGGTCGCTGATGAATTGGCGCAGGCATCCAGTGCTGGATGGGATTTCCTCTTGCTGATGGTGGCCTTTATTACCATCAACGTAGGTGTGTTTAACCTTCTCCCGCTGCCTGCCCTGGACGGCGGACGTTTGATCTTCATCATCATCGAAGGTGTCCGTGGCAAGCCAGTGCCTGCCAAATATGAGGGATGGGTCCATGCAGCAGGGTTTATTCTCCTCATTTTGTTAATGGTGCTGGTCACATTTAACGATATTGTCAATCTCTTTAGGGGGTAGCGGCATTGATTCAGCGAAGGAAAACAAGGAATGTCCGAGTAGGCGGCATGACCATCGGGTCAGATGCCCCGGTCGTCATCCAGTCCATGCTCAGCGCTCCTTCTTATGATATGGCGGCAAATATTTCCCAGGCAATACGGCTGCGGGATGCCGGCTGTCAGATCATCCGCATTGCGGTACCGGACAGGGAAGCGGTGAAGCTGATTGCCGCCTTGAAGGAGCAGGTGGGCCTGCCGGTGGTAGCGGATATCCATTTTGACTACCGGCTGGCCCTGGAATCGGTCAGCGCCGGCGTGGATAAGGTGCGGATCAATCCCGGCAATATCGGCGGAGAAGACCGGGTCAAAGCGGTGGCCGTCGCTTGTGCCAATGCAGACGTACCCATTCGGATTGGGGTTAATTCCGGCTCGATTGAGCGGGAGATCCTGGCAAAGTATGGAGGCCCGACGCCGGCAGCTATGGTGGAAAGCGCGCAGTATCATTGCGCGCTGTTGGAACGCTATGATTTTTATGATATTGTCCTTTCCCTTAAGTCCTCCCAGGTGGTGGATATGATTGAAGCCTATGAAAAGATGGCTGAGGTCTGTGATTATCCTCTCCATCTGGGAGTTACCGAAGCGGGAACCAAGGCCATGGGGATTGTAAAGTCCGCTGTAGGGATCGGCAGTCTGCTGACCCGCGGCATCGGGGATACCATCCGGGTCTCTTTGACAGATGATCCGGTGGAGGAAGTCTATGCCGCCCAGAATATCTTGAGGAGCATCGGCTATTATCAGAAAGGCGTCACCATCGTGTCCTGCCCTACCTGCGGACGGACGAGGATTGACCTCATCGCCCTGGCCAAACAGGTGGAAGAGGCATTGGCCCAGGTGGAAAAGCCGTTGACAGTGGCTGTGATGGGTTGTGTCGTCAATGGCCCAGGGGAGGCTTCCCAGGCGGATATTGGCATCGCTGGGGGAGATGGCTGTGCTGTTTTGTTTAAAAAGGGACAGGTCTTGCGAAAGGTGAAGGAAGAGGATATCCTTCAGCAGCTTTTGCTGGAGATTGAAAAGTTATAGAAGGGGAAGACATTGGCGGAAAAGACGTTTCATCAGCTATTTGGCGCAATCATCAAAGATAAAATTCAAAACCTGCCGGAAAATGCAAAGGTTTTGAACCTGCACATGGATTACAGCAAACGGACGCTGGAAATTGTGGGCTGGTTCGAGCAGCTTATGGACCGGCGGGTTCTTTGTGGTGTGGAAAAGGCGCTGGAGAAACCGCTGGCTGTCAACAAGGTAAAGATACATACCGTTTATCCGAAAGAATGCTTCGGGCCCCATTGCCTGCCGCTGATTGTGGAGGAACTGCGGCAGCGGGCTGTCATGGTCAATGGTTTTTTTGACGATGCCCAGTCCCAATGGGAGGATGGGATGCTGTCCATCTCCTTGGCTCACGGTGGCTACGACTTTATCAGAGCTGCCAACTGTGAACAGAAGATCAGGGAAATTGTGAGAGAAATGTTTTCCTTGGAAGTGAAAGTCAAGTTTGAGGGCGTTCTCAGTCTGGACAGCGAAAGCGAAGCGTATAAGTCTGCATTTGCGCAGGTTGAGCAAGAAGAACAGATAAAGGCCCAGGAGCGGAGCAAGGCTGTGAAAGAACCTCCGAAAAAGAAGAAGCAAAAGGCCGCCTTTGATACCGAGGGCTTGCCTTTTGTGGAGGACAGTATATCCGTTGTCCTTGGAAAGATGATCCGGCAGAGGCCGATCCCCCTGTCAGAGGTCAATATGGAGAGCGGAAGGGTAGTTGTCTGGGGCGAAATCTTTTCAGTGGAAAAAAGAGAGAGCCGGGATGGCAGCAAGCATATATTTTCCATCAATTTTACCGACTACACCTCCTCCAATACCCTGAAAATGATTATGGATGCCAAGGAGTCAGACAGCGTTGCCGCCCTCAAGGCCGGACAGGCCATTATTGTCCGGGGCGAGGCGGGATATGACAAGTATGACAGGGAGGTCACCATTCGTCCCTATGATATCTCCACAGTTCAGGTGCAGCAGCGGCAGGATCTGGCAAAGGAAAAGCGGGTAGAGCTCCACTGCCACACCAACATGTCCGCCATGGACGGTATTACCGACGCCGGAACCTTGGTGAAACGGGCCTTCTCTTGGGGACATAAGGCCCTTGCCATCACCGATCACGGGGTGGTGCAGGGCTTTCCTGACGCCATGAACGCGGTCAATGCCATCCGGGCTGGCGGAGGAGAATTCAAGATTATCTATGGCGTGGAGGACTATTTTGTCAATGATATGGTCGCAGCAGTGAGCGGTCAGTGCGATGACCCAATTGACGACTGCTATGTGGTGTTTGACATTGAAACCACCGGCCTGTCGGCCAAAAGCGACCGCATTACTGAAATCGGTGCGGTGAAGGTAAAAAAGGGGGAGATCGTAGATACCTTTAACACCTTTGTAAATCCTGAACGCCCGATTCCGCCTAAAATTACGGAATTGACCGGTATTACAGATGAGATGGTCAAAGACGCTCCCTCAGAGAAAGAGGCAGTCAAAGCGTTTCTCGACTTTTCCCAGGGAAGGGCGTTGATTGCTCACAATGCCCCCTTTGATACTGGATTTATCCGTGTGGCAGCGGACAGGCATCATCTGGATTTTTCCAATGCCTCCATCGACACGGTTCCTATTGTCCGCACCCTTTATCCGGAGATGAAAAACCATAAGCTCAATACGGTGGCATCCTATCTGAAGCTGCCTCCTTTTAACCATCACCGGGCCTGTGACGACGCCAAGGTGTTGGCGGATATTTTTGTCATTGTGGCTCAGAAACTCCAAGAAGACTACCAAGTGGAAAAAATCAGCCAGATCAATACAGCTTTGGGGGGCGGCGATCCCAAGAAACTGCCTAGCTACCACCAGATTCTATTGGTAAAAAATCTAACGGGACTGAAAAACCTTTATCGCCTAGTATCCCTGGGCCATTTAAACTATTTCTATAAGCGGCCCCGTATCCCCAAAAGCGAGCTGATTAAATATAGAGAGGGGCTCATTGTAGGCTCTGCCTGTGAAGCGGGAGAGCTCTATCGGGCAGCCTTGGGTGGCAAGAGCTTTGGAGAGCTTTGCAACATCGCAAAATTCTATGATTATATCGAGATTCAGCCTTTGGGCAACAATGCCTTTATGCTCCGAGATGGCATGGTGGGTTCCGAAGAGGAACTAAAAGACCTGAATCGCCTTCTCATCCGGGTGGCGGACAAGGTCCACCGGCCGGTAGTCGCCACCGGAGATGTGCATTTCCTGGATCCCAAGGACGCGAAGTTCCGCGCTGTCCTCATGGCAGGACAGGGCTTTAAGGATGCCGATCAGCAGGCGCCGCTGTATTTGAAGACCACCGATGAGATGTTGGAGGAATTTGCCTATCTAGGCAAGGAAAAGGCTTATGAAATCGTGGTGAAAAATCCTAACAAGATTGCCGCCATGGTAGAGGATATTAAGCCCATTCCAGACGGTACCTATACGCCGACCATCGAGGGCGCGGAAGAGGACCTTCAGCGGATTACCTGGAACCGGGCAAGGGAAATTTACGGCGATGATCTGCCTGAGATTGTGAAAAACCGCCTGGACAGAGAGCTGGGTTCCATCATCAAGCATGGTTTCTCTGTTTTGTATATCATCGCCCAAAAGTTGGTGGCCAAAAGTGAAAGCGACGGCTATCTTGTAGGTTCCCGTGGATCTGTTGGATCCTCCTTTGTAGCAACCATGGCAGGAATTTCCGAGGTAAATCCACTGCCGCCCCACTATGTTTGCCCGAACTGTAAGCACAGCGAGTTTATCACCGATGGAAGCGTAGGCTCTGGCTTTGACCTTCCCTCTAAAAAGTGCCCTGTCTGCGGTGCGGATTATAAGCAGGATGGACACGACATACCCTTTGAGACATTCTTAGGCTTTAACGGCGACAAGGCTCCGGATATTGACCTGAATTTCTCGGGGGAATATCAGAGCAATGCCCATAAATATACGGAGGAACTCTTTGGCCAATCTCACGTGTTTAAAGCTGGTACGATCTCCTCGGTAGCGGAAAAGACGGCCTATGGTTATGTGAAAAAATACCTGGAGGAGCGGGGGCAGATTGTCCACAAGGCGGAGGAGCTGCGTCTTGCCCAGGGCTGCACCGGGGTTAAACGGACCACCGGCCAGCATCCGGGAGGCATGGTGGTTGTGCCCAATGAGTATGAAGTTTACGACTTCACACCGGTTCAGCATCCGGCGGATTCCACCGACTCGGACGTGGTTACCACCCACTTCGACTTCCATTCCCTCCATGACACCATCCTCAAACTGGATATTCTGGGACACGATGTTCCCACCCTCTATAAGCATCTGGAGGACCTGACCGGCATCTCGGTGATGGATGTTCCCATGAACGACCCGAAGGTATATAGCCTGTTTACCTCCCCGGAAGCTTTGGGGGTGACCTGCGAGGACATTGACTGCAATACAGGTTCCCTCTCTCTGCCAGAGATGGGGACCAACTTTGTCCGGGGTATGCTCATTGAATCCCAGCCCAAAACCTTTTCGGATCTGCTTCAGATTTCCGGGCTTTCCCATGGTACCGATGTGTGGCTGGGAAATGCCCAGGAACTCATTAAAAATAAGACCTGTACCATTTCGGAGGTCATAGGAACCCGTGACTCTATTATGGTCTATTTGATGCACAAGGGGCTGGAGCCCAATATGGCCTTTAAGATCATGGAGATCACCCGTAAGGGCAAGGCTCCCAAGCTGCTGACCAAGGAGCATATGGACGCCATGCGGGAGCACGGTGTGCCGGAATGGTATATCGATAGTTGTCTTAAGATTAAGTATATGTTCCCCAAGGCGCATGCAGCGGCCTATGTTATCGCGGCTATCCGCTTAGGATGGTACAAGGTATACCGCCCCCTGGAATATTATGCGGCTTTTTTCACCGTGCGAGGCGGGGACTTTGACGCCGAAAGCGCGGTCAAAGGCAGGGGACTTGTGAAGGTGCGGATGGATGAACTCAAAGCCAAAGGAAATGACCGCACCGCCAAGGAGGAAGACCAGCTTTCCACCTTGCAGGTTGTCAACGAGATGCTGGCCCGTGGGCTGGAATTTTTGCCGGTGGACCTGTATAAATCCGACGCCACACGCTATGTGCCGGAGGACGGAAAGATACGGCTTCCTTTCTGCGCCTTAAAGGGCTTGGGGGAAGCTGCCGCCAGGAGCCTACAGGAGGCTTCGCAGCAGGGCCCCTATATTTCAATGGATGAAGTCGGAATGCGTTCCGGCGTATCTAAGGCAGTGGTAGAACTGCTGAAAAGCGCAGGAGCTATGGGCGACCTGCCGGAGAGCAGCCAGACAACACTGTTTTAGGAATGTTTTTTCAAAATCCCCATGCCGATGGTCAAAAGGCATGGGGATTTTTGTAATATTTGGCTGTGATTTAAGCGGGATCAACAAACATTACAAAATAAATGGTGATATGTTGGTTATATCGCTATTTTTTGAGAAAAAAATCAAAAGATACCCCCTAAAATGGGTGACTTGTGGTAAAATATAATAGAAAATATTGAAGGAGTGAAGCTTTTTGAAATACGCAACCAGAGTCAATTCTTTTCTTCGGGATAAGATTTCCGTGTTGGAAGCGGTCAAACGCATTGCTTCCGTAGATGGCGTGGATTATGTTGATCTCAACTATCCCGAGCATTTTAAGGAGTTCACTCCGGCCCAGGTCAAGGCGGAGATGGACAAATATGGGCTCAAGCTCAACGCCATTAATATGCGCTTTCGCGATATTTATTTAAACGGTGAGTTCGGAAATGCCAATGCTGAAATCTCTAGAAAGGCAGTCTCTCTGTGCAAGGAAGCGGCAAAGGTCTGCAAGGAGATGAATGGCGCTCAGATCATTGTTTGGCTGGGCTTTGATGGCTTCGACTATTCCTTCCAGATGGATTATGTAAAGGCGTGGAATCAGGCTGTGGCCTGTTTTAAAGAAATCTGCGATGATACGGACCTTCCCATCAGCATTGAATATAAGCCCTATGAAGAGCGGGTGCACGCTATGATTGACAGCTTTGGCACCACCATGTACATGCTCCAGGCGGTGAACAAAAAGAATCTGGGCGTTACGCTGGATTTCTGCCATATGCTGATGAAAAGCGAAAATCCGGCTTTTGCTGCGGCACTCCTGTTGGAAAAAGGGCTGCTCTATAACGTGCACCTTAACGACGGAGAGGGACGTACCGATGACGGCCTGATGGTGGGTTCGGTGAACCTGTGGAAATCCCTGGAGTTTATGTATTACCTTAAAAAATATGATTTTCAGGGCGCGATCTATTTTGATACCTTCCCCAAACGGGAACCTGCGGTGGAAGAATGCGCATCTAACATCGCCATGTGCCGGAAGCTGGAGGAAATGGTGGACAGAATTGGACTTGCGGAGATGGAAAGGGTCATTTCTGCCAACAGCGCCATTGAAGTGCAAAAAATGTACATGAAGCTTCTCTAAAATGGGAAGGAGATAAGAAATGAAAGAAAAATATATTGTTGTCATCGGCAGCATGAATTATGATGTACTCTTTAAGCAGCAGCGCCTTCCCATGAAGGGGGAAACCTATACGGCGGACAGCGTCTCCTTCTGCGGCGGAGGCAAGGGCGCCAATCAGGCGGTGCAGTGTGCAAAGCTGGGAATAAAAACCTATATGGTGGCCAAAACAGGGGAGGATTCCTTTGGGTATTTTCTCCGGTCGGAGCTGGTCAAATATGGCGTGGATACCACCTATGTGGGAAAAAGTGAGCGGACGACGGGATATGCGTCGGTCAATGCGCTGACAGACGGGTCGGTATATGCGACCATTACAGAAGGCGCCAATGGTGACTTTACCCCTGCGGATATTGACCGGCTGGATGATCTGATTAAAAACAGTGCCGCCATTGTCCTGCAGTTGGAAATTCCGGTACCTGTGGTGGAATATATCATCGAAAAGGCTGCTTCTTTTGGGGTTTATATCCTGCTCAATGCGGCGCCGGCCAAGCCGATCCGGCCGGAGATTCTAAAAAAAGTAGACTGCCTGGTGGTCAATGAGCCTGAATCCACCTTTTATGCAGGTGTCACCATCAGCGATAAAGCGTCGGCGGAGGCCAACTATCAGCAGCTCCTTTCCAAGGTGAAGGATACCTTGGTTATTACCTTGGGCAAATATGGAAGCTTGCTCTGCGAACAAGCGGGAACCACCTATTTCCCAGCGGATCATTCAGTGAAGGTGGTGGAAACCACGGGGGCAGGGGACTCTTATATCGGCGCCTTTGCCGTGCAGAAGGTGTTGGGAAAAGACAATAAGGAGGCTTGTGCCTATGCAAGCCGGGTCTCCCAGGTTACCGTGACAAAAATCGGAGCACAGCCGGCAATGCCCACATTGGCGGAAATGGGAGAATAACCAGTGATTTTTTTCAGGCGGCCAGATCAACTGGCTGCCTTTTTGTTATGCTTTTAATTTTTTTGGAGAAAGCTATAAAAAACCTAAAAAAAATAATGATTGTTTTGTCGAAATAAATATGGTATGATATGGAATGGAATGTTATAAAATGGGGGTCTTGGGGTGAAAGGTGTAAACCATCAGAACATGAATGGGACCAACAAGTTCCTGCTGTTAAAAATGATCGCAACACAAGGGCCGATTTCCAGAATTAGCTTAAGCGAAAAAACCGGACTGAGTAAAATGACAGTAACGGCTCTGGTCAATGAATATATAGAAAAGGGCATTGTCTATGAGTGCGGGCTCTCCCAGAATCAGGGCTCATCGGGTCGCCGCCCCATCCTGCTTGATATTGTGGCAGACTCCCAGCTGACCTTGGGAGTCAATATCGGACGCGACAATGTCCGGGCCGGTATTATTGACCTCCGAGGGAATGTCCTAGTATCCAACAATTTTGCTATGGGGCATATTAACAACGCCGATGATTTTATGAAAGCGCTGTTTGTGTTGTGTGATTCTATCCTTAAAACTAGTGGATCTCCCAAGATATGGGGGATCGGCGTATCCACGATAGGGCCTATTTCGGAAAGTAAAGGGGTCATCTATTCACCGCCGGCTTTTTATGGCATTCATGACGTACCCATCGTAGAAAAATTTAAGGAACGGTACCATCTTCCCGTCTATTTAGCAGAGGATACCAAGGTCTCCGCTTTGACCGAGATGTATTTAGGCAACGCGCAGAATTACGATCATTTCTTTTTTGTGGATATCAAGCCCGGAGTGGGTGGGGCCATGATTGTAGACCGCAAACTCTATGGGGGAGCATCCGGTATGGCGGGCAGCTTTGGCCATTATATTGTGGAACCGGATGGGATTCCCTGTGAATGTGGGCAGAAAGGTTGCTTGGAACGGTATTGTAGCACCCGCGCGATCCTTCGCTGGGCCAAAGACAATGGCGCGGATCCATCCTTGACATGGCTCAGCTTTTTGGATAAAGTTGCCGGCGGCGATGAAATCTGTCTGAAGGCGGTGAAACGCCTTTGCCATTACCTGGCCATTGGTGTAACCAATATCATTGCCTTTTTCGATCCTCAGTGCATTTTTATCGGTGGTGACCTTTGGACGATTCAGGATATGGTGGTAGAAGGCGTACGCAATGAGGTAATGAATCACCTTTGGGCCAGTGATGTTCGGCCTAAAATTGACATTCTTGCCTCCCGATTTTTAAATAATGCCGACTTTATTGGTACGGCTGCATTAGTTATGGAAAATAATTTAAGGGCGTAAAGCTGGATATAAAAAAACAGCCGCAATTGCGGCTGTTTTTCTATATCCAAAGTAAAATTTTTATGCTTGCGCCAAAGCTTGGCTGACATCTTCGATGATATCATCGATATTCTCGATGCCAACAGAAAGCCGAATGAGACCTGGAGTAATGCCAGCCCCCACCAACTGTTCATCGGTGAGCTGCCGGTGGGTAGAGCTAGCGGGATGGAGAACACAGGTGCGGGCGTCGGCGACATGAACGGCAAGAGAAGCAAGTTTGAGGCTGTCAATAAAGCGGATAGCGTTTTCACGGCTGCCTTTGATGGAGAAGGAGATGACACCGCTGCAACCCTTGGGAAGATATTTTTGTGCTAGGGCATGGTATGGATCACTTTCCAGAGCGGGATAGTTGACAAACTCTACCTTCTCAGAGGCGGCTAGGAAGCGGGCAACCTTCTCCGCGTTTTCGCAATGCCGCTCCATCCGCAGATGCAGGGTTTCCAGACCCAAGTTGGTGAGAAACGCAGCGTTGGCGCTGGGATAGGCACCCAGGTCACGCATGAGCTGTACCCGTGCCTTGGTAATATAGGCCAATTTTCCAAAATCTTTGACGTACGAAACGCCATGATAAGATTCATCCGGCTCAACCAGAGCGGGAAATTTGCCGTTTTCCCAGTCAAATTTGCCGCTGTCTACAATGGCGCCGCCTACCTGGATCGCATGTCCATCCATATATTTGGTGGTGGAGTGAACAACGATATCTGCGCCATATTCAAAAGGATGGCAGAGAATAGGAGTGGCAAAGGTATTATCCACAATGAGAGGGACCTTATTTTTGTGAGCAATGTTTGCAAATTTTTCGATATCCAACACTGCAATTGCGGGGTTGGCGATGGTTTCACCAAAAAGTGCTTTGGTATTCGGACGGAAAGCCTTTTGAATTTCTTCCTCAGATGCGTCGGCATCTACAAAGGTGACATCAATTCCCAGCTTTTTGAGGGTGACGCCAAACAGATTAACGGTACCGCCGTAGATGGTGGAAGCGCTGACAAAATGATCTCCTTCACCTAAGATGTTGAGAAGCGCAATCATGTTAGCCGCTTGTCCAGAAGTAGTGCACAAGGCACCAACGCCACCTTCCAGCGCTGCGATTTTCTGTTCCACGGCGTCTACAGTGGGATTAGAAATACGGGAATACATATGTCCCGGAGCAGTTAAGTCAAAGAGTTTGCCCACGAATTCGGTAGAATCGTAATCATAAGTGGTACTTTGATAGATCGGGAGAACGTGGGTTTCTCCATTTTTTGGCTCATAGCCAGCATGTAAGCATCGGGTTTCAATTTTCATGCTATAACCTCCTATTCAGAATCAGTGGGGCCGCCAGATTCCAGAACGTCTGCGTGAAATTTCCTAGCGGCGGGAGTAGCAAAGAGATTTATCCCAAAAATCTAAGAATTTCGAAGCCCAGAGAATCTTCGTGGCTGACCTTTATTGTAGCATAGTTGAAGCCAAACGGCAATGGTGGTTTATGCAGCAAGGGGACGCTGCCTTTTAAGGCAGTGCCCCCTTGCAAGATTATGAAAAAGAAGAAGAGGAGAAAAAGCATTTAGAAGGTGACATCTTCGCCGGTAAAGGCACAGGTGAGAACTTTCTTCATGTTCTCCACATCGATGGGCCTTGGATTGGAAGCAGTGCAAGGATCGCCCACGGCGTTCTTTGCAATGGCATCTGCATGTGCATTGAAGACTTCTTCGGTTACACCGTTTTCCTTGTAGGTCTGCTGGATGTTGAGTTTCTTGTTCAGTTCCTTAATAGAATCAACCAGAGCGTTGGTCAACTGCTTATCGGTGGCACCCGGCAGTCCAATGGCGCGGGCGATATCAGCGTACCGGTCCATGCAGGCTCTGGAGTTGTACTGGATGACATAGGGCAACAAAATTGCATTGCAGCAGCCATGAGGAATATGGAAAACAGCGCCGGTCTTATGGGCCAGGCTGTGGGCAATTCCCAACAGAGCATTGGAGAAGGCCATGCCAGCCAGGCACTGTGCAATGTGCATCTTGCCCCGTGCGTCTTTGTCGCCGTTATAGGAATCGACAAGGCTATCGTAGATATCAGAAATCGCTTTTAATGCCAGAGGATCGGAGAAATCCGAACGGGCAGTTGCTACATAGGCCTCAATGGCGTGGGTCAGAGCGTCCATACCTGTGTGTGCGGTCAGTTTCTTCGGCATGGTCAGAGGAATATCGGTGTCGAGAATAGCAATATCCGGTGTGATCTCAAAATCAGCCAGAGGATATTTGATGTCGGTGGAATAGTCGGTAATTACAGAGAAGGCTGTTACCTCAGAAGCAGTGCCAGAAGTGGAGGGGATAGCCACAAAAATAGCCTTTTGTCTCAGTTTTGGCATGGTAAAGGGATCTTTGATGTCATCGAAGGTTTTTTCAGGATATTCATAGAAAACCCACATTGCCTTTGCAGCATCGATCGGAGAACCGCCGCCGATAGCAACAATAACATCTGGCTCAAAAGCGCGCATAGCTTCTGCGCCCTTAAATACAGTTTCAATGGAGGGATCGGGCTCAACGCCTTCAAATAACTGGACCTCCATGCCATTATCTTTCAGAACCTGTTCAGTTTTCTGCAGGAAGCCGCCCCGCTTCATGGAACTGCCGCCTGTGATAATCATTGCCTTTTTATGGCCTTTCAGGTTTTTTAGTTCTTCAATTGCGTGTTCGCCAAAATAGATGTCTCTTGGTAAAGTAAAGCGAGCCATGATTGATACCTCCTGATAGATCAATAAATTGCTTGTTAAATAACTAACAATCATTTTCTGCCTTTATAATAACATGGCAAGCATGAAAAAAACAATGGGCAAACTCTCAAAATATAAAAGACAAAATGAGTATATTTTATGCTAAATTGTACATGCTTTTTACAATTTTTATTTTTGTGATTTCATTGACATGAAATGTTCAATTTTATCATTCATCTTTAAAAGATGTTGAGTCGATTGAAAACTATACCATGAAGAACAGGAAGTCATATAAGGGCATTTTGACGAACGGCAGATCAGCACGGTAAAATACCCCAAATAAAAAGGCGCCCCAGTCTTTTGACTGTAGCGCCTTTTGGAATATATATTTCGCTGCTATTTTGCCTCAGATGAATCCTGAGGCATTTTGTTTCCCTGCTTATTCGTGATCTTCACAGCCGCAGCCGCACTCGTCCTCTACATCATCAATATCAAATTCGAGATGCTCACCGCAACTGGGGCACTCCATCTGGCCTGCATCCAGCATTTCTTCATCGATGCAGATGGTTTCACCACAGCTGGGGCAGGTGACTTCGTAGAGCTCTTCCTCATCGAAATCATCGTCGTTCTCACAGCTGCAACCGTCCTCCCCATAGTAATCCTCTTCCAGGGAGCCCAGATCCTCATCGATAGCATCAACCTGTTCACAAACCTCAGCAAAGCCATCCTCCATGTCGAAGATGGTCAATGCCATATCATCCAGGACATCAATCATCGCTTTGATAATGCGTCCCTCTTTGGTCTCGTCAGAAATTCCAACGCCTTCACAAAGGCCCTTCAAATAGGAAACTTTTTCAGTGATGGTCATCATAACAAACCTCCTCGTCAACCGGAAACCAGTTCCGTCCACGTATTTTCTAGTCTTGCACACAAGGCGGATTCTTATGCGCGCTCCATGTACTCGCCGGTACGGGTATCTACACGGATCATATCGCCTTCATTGATGAACAAAGGAACCTTAATCTCAGCGCCTGTTTCAAGGACGGCGGGCTTGGTTGCATTGGTTGCAGTATCACCCTTAAAGCCAGGATCAGTCTTGGTTACCTGCAGCTCCATAAAGAAGGGAGGCTCAACACCAAAAACGTTACCTTTGTAAGAAAGAACCTTTACATCGGTATTCTCCTTGACAAATTTAAAGTTATCGCCCAGCTTTTCTTTGTTGATGGGGATGTTCTCATAGGTTTCATTATCCATGAAATAATAAAGATCTCCATCATTGTAAAGATACTGCATCTCTTTGCGCTCAACAAAAGCGGTGGGGAATTTTTCGGTGGGGCTGTAGGTCTTTTCCACAACAGCACCGGTAATTACGTTTCTGATCTTGCAGCGAACAAACGCTGCACCCTTGCCGGGTTTTACATGCTGAAACTCAATGATCTGGAATACGTTTCCGTCCACGTCAAAGGTTACGCCGTTTCTAAACTCGCCAGCACTTATCATAAATTAACCTCCAAAAGTAAGTTGTCCGACCAGGGAATACTCCCATATTCCTATGCGACCCTGCTCATTTCAGCAGGCGCTGCAGTGCCAAGTTGAGGCCTGCCAGCCATCTGTCGTATCATATTAAGTTTATATGATCTGCGTATATTTTTCAAGGGGTTTTTGCACTTTCTCTATAAAACAATGAGGTTTTTCGGGGACTTTGTCAAATTTTCAATCCCATTTTCCCGGACGATCACCAAATCCTCGATTCTTACGCCAAACTTGCCCGCCAGATAGATCCCTGGTTCTACCGTCATCATAACGTCTGGCTCTAAAACTGTGTGGCAGCCAGGGCTGAGCCGGGGCTCCTCATGGATGAAAAGACCTACACTGTGTCCGAGGCCATGACCAAAACAGCCAGGATAATCCTGCTCAATGATGTCCCGGGCAATCTTGTCGATACTGGCGCACTCTTTTCCTGAGCTGATGGCAGAAAGTGCGGCAAGCTGAGCCTTTAGGACTGTATCATAAACGACGCGTTGTTCCTCTGTTACATCCCCAACAGCGATGGTGCGGGTCATATCGCTGCGGTAACCGCTAATGACCCCGCCGAAATCCATGGTGATGAAATCGCCATGGGCCACAGCCTTTTCTGTAGGGACACCATGAGGCATGGAAGAATTCTTCCCGCTGACGACGATAAAATCAAAAGCGGTGCCTTCGCTGCCCATCCTGCGCATAAAAAATTCCAGCTCCAAAGCAATATCCCGCTCTGTACGGCCAGGTTTTATATAGTCCAGAATGTGGGAAAAGCCGGCGTCAGTGATTCGTTGGGCCTCCCGGATACAGCGAAGTTCTTCCTCATCCTTGCGCATCCGTAGGGCGGATAACAGCCCGCTGACACCGCTGTTTTTGACAAATTCCAACTGGGGAAAACACTTTTCATAGCTGGAAAACTCAGCCAAGGGGAGAAAAGCGTCCTCTACACCGATTCGCTGGATCCCATGGCGGAGAAAGATCTCCTGGAGTTGATCCCGCATCTTGTTCAGCAGGACCACCTGCATACCTTTAACCTTTTCCCTTGCCGCTTCAATATAGCGGAAATCAATGAGAAAATAACTTTTTTCCCGAGTGATCACCACGACACCGGCGCTGGAGGGCATACCGGTAAGATACCGGCGGTTTTCAGGAGAGGATATCAGTGCGGCATCAATGCCGTCGGGAAGGCATTTCATAGCCTGTTCTATATGATTGCTCATGGTGCTGCCTTCTTTCTATATGCAAAGATGGGATAGGGCCCGGATGGCCAAAATATAGCTGTAGGAGCCAAAGCCGGCAATCTGTCCGGTGCAGACAGGGGCGATGACCGATGTGTGACGGAATTCGTCCCTGGCATGAATGTTGGAGAGATGGACCTCGATGCACGGTTTCTTCACAGCGGCAATAGCGTCCCGAATGGCATAACTGTAGTGGGTATAGGCGCCGGCGTTGAGAATAATGCCGTCATAGTCCTCCATGGCCTCATGGATTTTTTCAATAATGCCGCCTTCATAGTTGGCTTGAAAAAACACGCAGGACAATCCCAAACTTTCCCCTTCCACTTCAATGGCGGCGTTGATATCCGCAAGGGTTTCATGCCCATAAATTTCCGGTTCCCGTTTACCCAGCAGATCCAAGTTGGGGCCGTGGATGACAAGAATTTTTTTCATAGCTGTTCGCTCCTTTTCTGTCACTCTTTTTCATGGCGCTGTAATGCCGCCAGATAGATATCCTTCATAATTTTGGCATCCTCTGCCTGGGTACCGGCAGATTCACAGATGATGGTGGGAGAACATCCCTTCCTTGCCAGCAGTTCTGCCACTGGTTCAAAGTTAGGGCCGTAGACTGTGTCCGCAAAGGTGAGATGCGCTTTTTCTCCTCCTTTGTCCGTGTATTGGATTTTTGAAAAATGGGAGTGAAAATGGCGCATACGATCGTTGCCCAGTCTATTCTCAATGGCGTCGAAAATGGCCTCATAATCGGAGAATTCCCGCAGCCCTCCAAAGGTGCGGGCATTGAGATGACCAAAATCGATGCAGGGGATGAGACGTTCATCCATAGAACACAGGAAAAGAACCTCATCCAGTGTACCCAGCTGATTTACCTTTCCCATGGTTTCAGGACAGATATGGACTTCCGAAAGCCCGGCTGCGTCCAACTCTGCAATCGCCTGCCGCAAGGTATCCATAGCAAGGGAAAGCGCTTCCTCCCGGCTGATTTTACCACAGGAGCCGGAGTGAACGACAATCCGATTTGCCCCCATAGCATGGGCAGCCTTTGCGCTTTGGAGGATATAGCGGATGGAGTTTTGGCGCTTTTCTTCTTCCACGCTGGATAGGGAAATATAGTAGGGGGCATGAAGGGAGAGAATCACGTTTTTCTCCTTGGCACGCTCTCCCAGTTCGTTGGCCGATTTTTCAGAGATGCGCACGCCGTGGCCGCATTGATATTCATAGGCATCCAGGCCCATCTTCTCAATATATTCGGGTACACTTTGAGAGGATGTATAACCCATCTGGCGAAAGCTTTCACTATTGCCTGCCGGACCGAAACATGCGCTCATAGGAGATCCTCCTTGCTTTTGTGATGACTGCGCCGGTAGCGGCGGAGAAACCCACGCTCCAGCTTGCGTTTAATTTTAAATCCTGTTTTGTCCTCCATTTCAAAGGGGGTGACCAGGATGCTGGTAATGCCATAAAGATTTCCGCCCATGATATCGGTGAATAACTGGTCTCCCACAATGGCACAATGCCTTTTAGGAGTTTTCAGCATCGTCTGAGCCTCCCGCATTCCTTTGGAAAGCGGCTTATATCCACCGCCTACACAGGGTATCCCCAACTTATCAGCAAAGGGCTGAACGCGCTCTCGGCTGTTATTGGAGACAATAATCATTTCAATGCCCAGCTTCCTCATCTGGTGCACCCAAGGGATGATCCCTTCATAGGGCTCTGGATTGCCGTGAAGGCTTAAGGTGTTATCCACATCCAGCATCAGGGCGCGGATCTGATGACGATGTAAAAAAGCAGCGTCAATTTCTGTAATTTTATCCAGCATAATAGCTGGCTTCAAAAGAGCCATATTTCTACTCCGTTTCACTTGTTTTGCAACTCAAAGTATAATACGAAACGCCTTTGGTGTAAAGGTTTGCCCTGCATCTGTGCACTGAGAAGTCTCCATTACATTTTTTCCTTTTTCACTGCTTTTCACCCAGAAAAACATAGATTTCCACCATTTGTATGGTATGAATTCTGGACAGTGGCAAACATTAACCTTACAAGAATGCCGGGGAAGGAGTTTCGTTTATGAAAATTGCTGCAAGGATGCCAGCTGTCTTTTTAATCGGTTCCTGCACCTATTCCTGTATTGAGCTTGTCTGGCGAGGATTTACCCACTGGACCATGGGACTGACCGGCGGCACCTGTTTTTGCATCTTATATAATGTATATACCAGGTTTGAACGACTTTCTCTTTTCAGGAAATGCGCCATTGGCTCCGCAGTGATTACAGCGGCGGAATTTTGCTAATGTGCGATAAAGAAGTAATAGAAGTGTAAAAAATTTTGCCGTTCCTATCCGGCACTTAGGGCTGTGTCGGATAGGTC
>NZ_CBDTOK010000041.1:0-9593 GCF_965361945.1 Zongyangia sp.
ATTATATTCTGGCGGAATATAGGAGCCAGCTGTAGATCGCCTCCTAACAAAAAAGTTGTATCTTTTGCTTTTTATGAGGTATATACAACTTAGAAGGAATACGTTTAAAAAATAAAAGTGAAACAAAAAAATAAAAATCCTTTTTGGTGGCGTCCTTAGTAATATTTGGGTACAAGCACTCATATATATGGGGTATCTTCAGAGAAATCAGGAGAAGTTCGTGGGAAACCCTGGATTTGGCAATCAAAGCGTAAAGTGGTATACAGGCGGAGAAAATAATGAAAATAAAAAAATAAATAATGAAGTGTTTGTGAATAACCCATAAAAAATTATGATGAATTTCGACGGATGGTATATTGAAAAGCTGAGGTTCGACAGCTATAATAATAACATCACATTAAATTTATAGATTTGTTAAACTTTACTAGTTTTCGAATGATTGCTAAGGGCTCTAGCAATCTAACAGACATGGGAAAAGCCTTAAAAAAGATGTCTTTTGCCTATGTTCATGAAACTAGTGTTAGGTCAAACGATCTATAAATAAGTGGTTTTTTCATAGCCTTTTGTTTATTTTACCGAGAGGCTGATGGAAAGTTTCTGTCATTGACAGAGTACTGGAAAGGCAGGAAGAGGCTGTCTCCTCTTGCTGTTTTTCGAGAGGTACTGAATGTATGCTTGAAGCTGCTTCAGAATATTTTCAGTGCTTATCTTAGCAGAAGAAGGTGAGAATCTGTGGGAAAAACTGTATTAGAAATGAAGAACATTCATAAGCAATTTCCTGGAGTCTATGCCTTGAATAGTGTTGACTTCGAACTAAAAGCAGGCGAAGTACATGCATTGCTCGGTGAGAATGGTGCAGGTAAATCTACCCTGATTAAGGTTCTCGGCGGTATTTATCATCCCGACCAAGGTCAAATCATTATTGATGGCAAAGAGGTTAAGATTAACTCGGTTCCGGACGCTGACGCGGCTGGCGTGAGTATTATCCACCAGGAAATTATGACGGTGCCTTATATGACAATTGCTGAGAATATTTTCCTCGGCAAGGAGCCTCGTACAAAGTTGGGCACTGTGGATCATCAGCGGATGATTAGGGAATCCCAGGTATTAATCGATAGCTTCCATATGAATATGAAGGCAAATCGTAAGGTCATCGCACTGAGTATTGCCCAGCAGCAGATGGTTGAGATTGCGAAGGCAATTGCTATCGACGCAAAGATCGTGGTCATGGACGAACCGACTTCTTCCCTGACGGATAAAGAGGTTGAGCGTCTGTTTGAGATCATTGAGCAGTTAAAGTCGCAGGGTATCGGAATTATTTATATCTCTCATAAGCTTGAGGAGCTGTTCCGAATTTGTGACCGCGTAACTATCATGCGTGATGGTCAATATGTCGCTACCAAGGTCATCGCTGAAACAAACCAGGATGAGCTCATCGCATTGATGGTTGGCCGTACGCTGGGCGATTACTATCACAGAACCTTCCACGAGTTGGGCGATGTGATTTTGGAAGCAAAGAACGTCAAGGGTGGATTGGTAAAAGAAGCCAGTTTCCAGCTGCGCAAAGGAGAAATCCTTGGTTTTGCGGGATTGGTTGGTGCCGGTCGTTCTGAACTGATGAAAGACATCATCGGCCTTGATAAACGCGACGGCGGTGAAGTCTTCATTGATGGCAAAAAGGTTGAGTTCCACGGCGTTCAGGATGCGAAAAAGGCGGGCCTTGTTCTTGTTCCTGAGAACCGGAAGAGAGAAGGCTTGGTCCTGAAAAATGAGGTTGGCTTTAATATGACCATCTCTGTTCTGGAAGACTTCATTAAAGGCATCAATGTCAACCGGAAAAAAGAGAATGAGATTATCAACACCTACGTTGAAGCAATGGCGATTAAGACCCCCTCTACCCGTCAGCTAATTGGTAACCTGTCCGGTGGTAATCAGCAGAAGGTTCTGATCGGTAAATGGCTGGCCGCACATCCTAAGATTTTAATCCTTGACGAGCCGACTAGAGGTATTGACGTCGGTGCAAAAGCTGAAATTTACCAGATTATGAATAGCCTTGCGGAGCAGGGTGTATCTATCATCATGATTTCCTCCGAAATGCCTGAGCTTATCGGTATGGCTGACCGGATTTATGTCATGTATGAAGGCGAAATTACCGGCGAAGTCGACAGAAAAGACTTCACGCAAGAGAAAATAATGTATCATGCAGCAGGAGGAAGATAAAATGGCGGCTCAAGCAGTAAAAAATGATAACATTTTTGTAAGATTTGGACGCGGCGTTGTCACCTATTTTAAAGAAAATGTCGCAGTCCTGCTCGCTTTCCTGATTCTGGTCGTTGTTATGACCATCCTTTCCCCGGTGTTCCTTACTTGGGATAACTTTTCTAACGTTCTCCGTCAGGCAACAACAACCTGGAACCTGGCTCTCGGTTTGACCATGGCGATTATCATCAACGGCATTGACCTGTCCGTTGGTTCCGTTGTTGCCGTATCCGGTACCCTGACCGCCGGCTTCATTTCCAACAATGGCATGAACATCTGGCTGGCCATGCTGCTGGGCTTCTTGATCGGTGCCTTGTTCGGCGTTGTCAACGGCTTCATTATCGCTTACACTGGCATGCCTCCCTTCGTTGTAACCCTGGCCACCCAGTTCATCGGACGTGGTGTCGCTTACGTTTACGCAAACGGCCAGCCCATCCGCTGCCTGGTTGACGAGTTCAACGTCATTGGTACTGGTTACCTTGGGTTTATTCCCATCCCTGTTGTTATCTCCCTGGTTATCTTCATCATCATGGTTATTGTTTTGGGCCAGTCTAAATTTGGCCGTCACCTGTATGCCGTTGGTGGTAACGAAGAGGCTGCAAGATTCTCTGGTATCAGCATTAAGAAGGTTAAGATCATCGTTTACACCCTGTCCGGTATCTTCTCCTCCATCGCTGGTATCGTTCTGGCGGCTCGTATGTACTCTGGCCAGCCTGTTGCAGGACAAGGCGCTGAGATGGACGCCATCGCGGCTTCCGTTCTGGGCGGCGTCTCCTTCCTGGGCGGCGTTGGTAAACTCGGCGGCGTAATGGTTGGTATCCTGGTTATCCAGTTTATGTCCAACGGCCTTAACCTGCTGAACGTTAACTCCTTCTGGCAGTATATTGTTAAAGGTGTTATCATCTTGGCAGCTGTTTATCTCGACATCATCAGAAAGAGCAGACAGAAGTTCTAATCTAATACATACCCCACATGAAAGAGACGCACAAGCAATTGTGCGTCTCTTTATTTTTGCGTAATGCCAAAAGCAGGGATGGATGAAATCCATCCCTGCTTTTTTGTTTTATAAACAAACATGCCTAAAATCCAAATTTAAAGGCGCATACAAGAATGTGCAGTACCATTAGGTGCATATCCTCCACCTGCTCAATGCAGTCACAGTCACAGTGCACGGGAAGATCAGCCAGGCGATGGAGCCGTCCTCCATCAAATCCAGTCAAGCCAACCACAACGCCCTTTCTAGACTTGACATACTCACAGGCTTTGATAATATTGGGAGAGTTACCGCTAGCGGACACCGCAATAAGGATATCTCCGTCATTCATAAGATTTTTTAGTTGCTCGACAAAAACGTCACTATAGGTGAAATCATTGCCAAGAGCGGTAATGGAGCTAACAGAATTGGCAAGAGATATAACTCGAAAACGCCCAATATCTCCTGGAACAGCATTTTTAGAAAAATCACACATGAAATGATTAACGGTAGCGGCACTTCCACCATTGCCAGCAAGAAAGATCTGAGTACTGCTTCCTTTTGTTTTTTTGAGCAGCCGGATAACAGAATCAATTTCATCAGTTTGGAGACGATCGAGCTCGTCTTTAAGGGTATTGATATAATCCTGTGTACTACGCAATATATTTACCACCTTTCGTCTGTGCTACAGTTGCGGCACCAATCAGTGCAGCATTATAATCTAGAGCAGTTTTACATAATTTTAAACTTTGATTGGTTGTAGTAAATGCCATTTGGTCCAAAGCATCTCGGATACTGCCCTCTAAAAGGTCAAAATCCATGGATACACCACCACCAAAAACAATTTTTTCTGGATTCACAATGTTAGCAATATAGGAAGCAGCTTTACCAAGATAAAAACCGGTTTGGTTATAAACCTGACGAGCAGCCTGATCACCAATGCGGGCAAGCTGCGCGATTTTTTTAGCTGTACTCTGCATACCTGTCATCTTCTCGTAAGCAGCGGCAATTGCTCTTCCAGAAGCGTGTGCTTCCAGGCAACCGCGATGTGAACAGGGGCATAAATTTCCGTCTGGTTCTACTACAATATGGCCAATCTCACCGGCACCGTTGGAAAAACCACGAATTAACTGGCCGCTGGAAAAAATAGCTCCTCCAACCCCATTGCTAATGGTAATCCAGGCGAAGTCGTCTGTATCCTTACAGCAACCGTACATCCGTTCGCCCAATGCGCAAGCATTGACATCGTTGTCAATAAACACTGGCAGATGAAAAGCCTCCTCTAAAATATGGCCAATAGGAAAGTTGCTAACTCCGGAGAAGGGCGCATAATGCCAAAGTCCCCGGATCGTGTCAGCTACACCTGGGATGGTAACACCGATGGCTTCCGCCTTTCGCTTGGTAGCATCCATCGCTTTTTTAGCTGTAGTGAGAATATCTTCCGTTAACGAGGAGACACTGACCGCCGAAGAGAATTCTTTGCGGAAAACAATGGCGGGATTACCGTCGCTGTCAACAATGGAGGCGAGCATTTTTGAACCGCCGATATCAATCGCCAGTACATATTTATAGAAAAACATAACTTCCTCCTTTTTAATTTATTCATGATGCAATTATAGCATTGCAAGCATCAAAACACAATGAAACAGTCGCCAAATACGGAAAGATGGGAACAATATGCGGTACATATTTTGCCGATTAAGAAGGAAATCCACCTGAACTGTAACACGACTAACAAAAAAATGGCAGAAAGTAATTGTGTCTAAATTATGAATAAACCTAGTTGGGCTATTGATTTTGCATGAAAGAAGGGGTATTTGTGGGACAAATCTTTTCGATATCCTCAGAATTTACAATAAAGACATTTTTCCTCGATTAAATGAATAAAAGGGAACAATGCAATTTAGTGAAAATAGATAAAAAAATGTATTATTAACTGCTAAAAGAAAAAACAACTAATTTCATGGATGAAGTTCCTTAAAAACATTGATTTTAGAGAATAACTGGTATATAATGAGGACATAATACGGAGATTTCCAAACTTATTTCCGGTTATTTTCAGATGTTGTTCGTATATATTTCGTAGAATTTAAGAACTAACATCTGAATTTTTAGTATGTATATACAATTATTGTGTAAAGTTGGGTAGGATAGCAGCGTATAGCTGCAATCCTGATTTACTAGGTGATTAGGAATAGGGACGCCCTATCTTAATAGAGTGAGATGTGCGTATATGTGATGTATGAACTGGCCTCGTTTGTGCAGATTGCATATATGTACAGCCTATCAGTAATTTAAATCAGGAGGGATACTATGAGTTTTCCAGAAGTTGATTTGAAAGAGAAAGCAAAAGAAATTCGCTATCACACCTGTGATGCCATTGCTACTCATGGAGCTGGCCACCTTGGCGGCTGTATGTCTTGCGTTGAACTGATCACCGTTCTTTACTATAAAGTGTTGAACGTTGATCCTAAGAATCCTCAAATGGAAGGCAGAGACAGAGTGGTTATGTCTAAAGGACACGCAGGCCCCACCCTGTATGCAACTCTGGCCCTGAAAGGCTTTTTCCCCATGGATTGGCTGAAAACTTTGAATGCACCTAATACCAACCTCCCCAGCCACTGCGATATGAATAAAACTCCGGGTATTGACTTCACTGCCGGTTCCTTGGGACAGGGCTTTGGATGTGCTGTTGGATTGGCTAAAGGCTCGCAGATTATGAAGGATGGCGCATATATCTATGCGATTCTGGGTGATGGCGAGAGTCAGGAAGGTTCTATTTGGGAGGCCGCTATGACCGCTTCTCAGCAGAAGCTGGGCAACTTGATTGCGTTTACCGATTATAATAAAGCCCAGATCGATGACTGGGTTGATAATATGGTTTCTCTTGAGCCCATTATGGATAAATGGGAGTCCTTTGGATTCAACGTATTCGAGTGCGACGGCCATGACATGGATGCTATCTATAAGACCATTTGTCTGGCAAAAGCAAAAGGTAAAAATAACAAGCCGTCCATGATTATCCTGCACACAACCAAAGGTAAGGGCGTTTCCTTCGCAGAAGCGGATCAGGTTGGCTGCCATCATATGGGCATTGCCGGCGAAAAGGCTGCACAGATGTACAGCGAAGTAAAGTAAGGAGGGGAATAGAATGAGCAAAACATTAATGAAACCAATCTTTCATGAAGAGTTTACTAAATTGATGCGCAAAGATGAAAAGGTGGTCTTTATTGACGCCGACTTGGCAAAAGCGCATGGTAGTGAAAAGCTGAGACTGGAGTTCCCCGACAGAGCGTTGGATGTGGGTATTGCTGAGCAGATGATGGTAGAATACGCGGCAGGCTTGAGCGCCTATGGTTTTAAGCCCTATGTTGCTACCTTTACCCCCTTCCTCACCCGCCGGGCATGCGATCAGATTGCAATTTCTGTCTGCTATGCAAAGAGAAATGTTAAACTTATTGGTACCGACCCTGGCATCTGTGCAGAGACCAACGGCGGAACCCATATGGGCATGGAGGATATTGGCGTTATGCGCTCCATCCCCACCATGGTCATCTATGAGCCAGCTGATGCTGCTGAGTTTATCAAGGCACTGCCGGTCATCAATGATTATCCCCATGCTATGTACATCCGTCATCAGAGAACAGAGGCTCAGGACGTCCATGAAGGCGACTTTGAGTTTGATCTGTTCAAGGCGGAATTGCTCAAAGAGGGCGCAGATGTAACCATCGCCGCTTCTGGCTATATGGTTGCTGAGGCACAGAAAGCTGCCGATATTCTTGCAAAAGACGGCATCAATGCTGAGATCCTCAACGTACATACCATTAAACCTCTGGATGGCGAGACCATCGCGGCTTCTGTCAAGAAGACCGGATGCCTGGTCACTGCAGAGAACCACAATATTATCGGCGGCCTGCGTTCCGCTATTCTGGAAGACTTCTCCGAGCGCGGTGTCTTTGTTCCCACTGAGGCCATCGGTGTGAAAGATCACTTTGGCGAAGTTGGCTTCCTGCCCTTCCTCCAGGAGAAATATCATATGAGACCAGAGGATATTGCAGAGGCTGCAAAGAAAGTCATCGCAAAGAAATAAGCGAAACTAAAGCAGAGCGACAAAATCTCCTTATTTCTAATAAGGAGATTTTGTTTACCTTCATTGGCAGAGAGGCTCTGCATTTTATCCTTACTTCTTCTGAAAAAACATAGGAAAACCACAAAAGGAGGATCATTCATGGAAAAATTGATTCTTGGTTATATCCCCACCCGAAGAACTATCTTCAGTGTGCCGGATGCTATCAAATTCAATAAGCTGATCCGGGAAAAGCTGGAGGAATATACCGATCGCATTGAGATTGTAGGAATTGAAGATATCAACGAAGAGGGCTTGATTGTTGACAATATCAGGGATGTGGAAGCTATCATCCACAAGATGAAGGTCAACAAGGTAGACGCCATCTTCATCCCCCACTGCAATTTTGGTACAGAGGATTCTGTGGCCCGCATCGCCAGGGAAGTAGGAAAACCCACCCTGCTGTGGGGCCCCCGGGATGAAGCCCCCCTGCCCGATGGGCAGCGCCTGCGGGATACCCAATGCGGTATGTTTGCCACAGGTAAGGTACTCCGCCGCTTCGGGGTGAAATTCACCTATATTACCAACTCCACCCTGGATAGCGAAGTATTTGCCAGAGGTTTTGACAACTTTATCCGCGCCGCCAACGTGGTCAAGCATTTTAAAAAGACAAGAATTCTTCAAATCGATACCCGTCCGGCCGGTTTCTGGTCTGTCATCTGCAATGAGGGTGAGCTGCTGGAGAAATTCGGCATTGAAACCCATCCCATCTCTTTGACAGAGCTGGAAATGAAGACAAAGGCATTGGAAGCAGAAAACAGCGACGAGCTGAAAGCCACTGTGGCAGACATCAAGAAGAAAATAAACTGCCAGGGGGTAGAGGAGAAGTATATCATCCGGGTGGCAGCCATGAAGCTTGCCATGAAGTCCTTTGCAGACGAATACCAGTGCAACTGTGCTGCGATCCAGTGCTGGAACGCCATGCAGGACTGCATGGACATTATGCCCTGCCTTGCCAATGGCCTGCTCACCGAGGAGGGCTTCCCGGTAGCATGTGAAACCGATATCTGCGGCGCTATCTCATCTGTTATGGCGCAGGCTGCGACCTTCGGACAGAAACCGGCCTTCTTCGCCGATATCACTGTCCGCGATTGGGATAATGAGAATGGAGAACTGCTTTTCCACTGCGGCAACTTCCCGCCCTCTCTTATGACCGACGGCAAATTCCGCACCCACTTTACCTTCCCGTCCCAGTCCCAGGGTACCGGCGAGGGCGAAATCAAGGGCGGGGATATCTCCATCATCCGCTTCGACGGCGACCATGGAGAGTACTCCCTGCTCATGGGTAAGGCGAAAGGCTACCATGGCCGGTTCTCCCGCGGCTCCTTCCTCTGGGTGGAGGTCAATGACTGGCCCCTGTGGGAGGAAAAGGTCATCACCGGTCCTTATATCCATCATGCCATTGGCATTCATGAGTACATCGTCCCGGTGATGTACGAGGCATGTAAGTATCTGGGGATTACTCCCGATCCGGTCGATCCTGAAGAAAAGGAAATCCAGGCATGGCTGAGAGGTTCCAAATAATTGGATTTTGGGATTCCCGTTCTTCCCAGAACGATACTGATAGGCAATCCATGGGAAAGGGCCCGGCGCCTAACGCGCCGGGCCCTTTCTGCTGTAAAGATGTATCTTAAAAAGACTTTTGTTGAAAATACAGAAAATGGATAAATATACTTGCAAGTTGGAAAAAATTTTTGTAATATAAGAATAGATATATTTCATATTCTAATGGACATCATGAAGAAAGAAAATTAGACGTGTAAGCAGATCTTGCGAGGGATATGGAATGTAAGTGATTTTTACAATGAGAAGAAATTCTGAGAAGACAGAGGTGCGTAAAATGATGTATGATGTAGTATCATTGGGTGAATTTATTATTGATTTTACTCCTTATTCCAATCCCGAGAACAAAATCGTTTTTGAACAGAAGCCGGGCGGCGCCCCCTGCAACCTAGCCGCAGGCGTTGCCAAATTAGGAAAAAAGGCAGCGTTTATCGGCAAGGTAGGCAAGGACATGTTCGGTGATGTCTGTATCGAGACACTGGAGCAGGCTGGCATTGATACCAAGGGTGTGGTGATGACCGATGCGTGTAATACAACTTTGGCTTTTGTCAAGCTGCTGCCCTCCGGAGACCGCCGTTTTTCCTTCTATCGCAATCCGGGCGCGGATATGATGCTGGCCTTTGATGAGGTGGATCTTTCTCTCATTGACAACACCAAGATTTTCCACTTTGG
>NZ_CBDTOK010000042.1:0-24877 GCF_965361945.1 Zongyangia sp.
AAGACCGTCTCCAGCGCCATGGGCCAGAGCGAATACATACTGATAGATGGCTTTCCAGGCCTCATCGCAAAAGCCGTCAGGCTTGGCATAATCCGCATAGAAAACCTGGCCTTCCTTCATCATGGGACATGGACCCAGCCCTTCCACGCCGTATTCCAGCGCCAACTGCTGATCCAAAGTGGTTTTAAGTATGGTGATCTTCACTTTCTTCATAAAAATTCCTCCCGCGGATGTCCAAAGATATCTGTGAATCCTATGAATAAGAAAAACACGCTTTCATCAAACGAGAAAGCGTGTTTTAACGCGGCAGATTGCCGCTGGTGGAGACAGGGGGACTCGAACCCTCGACTTCTTGCGTGTGAAGCAAGCACTCTAACCAGCTGAGCTATGCCTCCGAATGCAAAAAATATTATACCAGATTTGGCTCCGCTTGTCCAGAATTTTATAGAAAGAAATTCCCAGGATCAAATCCTGCTTTGATTATGACAATTTTGTCATGCAACCTGAGCAAGTTTACAGTATAATAGGAAACAGTTCATCCTGGGAAGGCGGGGTAATGATGACGCGAATTTTAATGGTAGAGGATGACCGGATCATAGCGTCCGGACTGGAATACTCTCTGACAGAGGAAGGATATGAGGCCGTATGGTGCGCCAATGTCCAAGCGGCCAGGGAAGCGCTGGCGGGGCAGGAGATCGACCTCTGTCTCATCGATCTGACCCTTCCAGATGGCAGCGGCTATGAGGTCTGCCGGCTGGCCAAGGAGAAAGGGGACATTCCGGTGGTCTTTCTCACAGCTTGCGACGACGAGGTCAATGTGGTGATGGGGCTGGATATGGGGGCGGATGACTATGTCACCAAGCCCTTTCGGCTCCGGGAACTGATGAGCCGGATCAAATCGGTGCTGCGGCGGTATGGAAAGGCAGGGGCATCCTCCCCTGTCCTCACCTTCGGCAATCTGAGAATCAACACCATGGAAGCGAAAGTCTATAAAGAGGACGAGGAAGTATTCCTGACAGCACTGGAATACCGGCTTCTTTTGACCTTTGTAGGGCATGTAGGACAGGTTCTTTCCCGCAACCAGCTGTTGGAAGGCATCTGGGATGTGGCGGGGGATTTTGTCAACGACAACACCCTGACGGTCTATATCAAGCGCCTTCGGGAAAAATTGGAGGACAATCCTCAGGAGCCCCGCCACATTATCACCATCCGGGGTCTGGGTTATAAATGGGAAGGGCAGGGAAACAAATGATCCGAAACAAAGAAATCAGGCGATTTGTCATCGCTTTTGCGCTCATCGGTATGGCCGGCACCCTTCTTGCCTGGGGCATCGCCCCCCTGGCCGGAATTGTCACGGCCCTTACCTATCTTCTGCTTTTGGCGGCAGCGGGGATTTTTACCGCTTGGCGGTATCGGGAGATTGCCCGCTTGTCAGAATACCTTCAGCGGGTGTGTTCCGGACAGAGCACCCTGGACATCCGGGACAGCGCCGAGGGGGAACTGAGCATTCTCAAAAACGATATTTACAAGATGACCTGTATGCTCTCGGAAAAGACGGAGCTGCTTCAAAAGGACAAACGATACCTTGCCGACGCCCTTTCTGATATTTCCCACCAACTGAAAACACCGCTGACCTCTATGATGGTCATGACCGACCTGCTCAGCGAGCAGAATCTTTCTCCGCAAAAACGGACGGAGTTTACTGAAAACATCCGCCGGCAGCTGGAGCGGATCGAGTGGCTGGTAACTGCCCTGCTGAAAATGTCTAAAATCGACGCTGGCGCCGTCCAGTTTAAACAGCAGCAGGTAGAGGTGAGCCAGCTGATCCAACATGCCCTCTCCACCCTTTCGATTCCCATAGAGCTCCGGGAGATCGAGGTGAAAAACCATGTCAAAGAAGAGGATTATGTGGTCTGCGACTACAACTGGACTGGGGAGGCCCTGATCAATATCCTGAAAAACTGTGTGGAACACAGCCGCTCCGGTGGACATATCGGCATTGACGCAGAGGAAAATCCCCTTTACACCCAGATGCGGATCTGGGATGATGGGGAAGGGATTGCGCCTGAGGATCTGCCCCATATTTTCGAACGCTTTTACCGGGGCAAAAACGCAGGTGAGGAGAGCGTGGGAATTGGTCTGGCCATGGCTCGCAGTGTGATTGTGGCTCAGAATGGTCAGATTCAGGTGAAAAGCCGTCCGGGAATCGGGACCTGCTTTACCATTCGTATTTACAAGCAGGTGGTATAGAGCATAAGCCTAGGTGACAAAACTGTCACTTTAAAGTCACCGGAAAGTCATGGGCCCCTTTTATGATAAAGACATCAAGTCCGCAGTACAGGAGGAAAGAACTATGGAAATACTCAAAATCCAGAATCTATCCAAGATTTACGGCGCCGGAGAGACGGCGGTCCGGGCGCTGGATGACGTGTCTTTTACGGTGGAAAAAGGGGAGTTTGTGGCCATCATCGGGCCTTCTGGCTCCGGAAAGTCCACCTTGCTGCACATTCTGGGCGGTGTGGACCGTCCCACCAGCGGCAAGGTCTATGTGGACGGCACCGATATCTACGCGCTGGACGAGACCAAGCTGGCGGTATTCCGCCGCAGGCAGATAGGACTGATCTATCAGTTTTACAATCTGATCCCTGTCCTCAATGTAGAGGAAAATATCACACTGCCTCTGCTTTTAGACCAGCGGAAGGTGGACAAACAGCATCTGAACAGCCTGGTGCAGTCTCTGGGACTGCTTGGCAGGATGGGGCATCTGCCCAACCAGCTTTCCGGCGGCCAGCAGCAGCGGGTCTCCATCGGCCGGGCTCTTATCAACAATCCGGCCATTATCCTGGCCGACGAGCCTACCGGCAATCTGGACAGCAAAAACAGCGCTGAAATCGTCTCCCTATTAAAGATGTTTAACAAGCGGTTTAACCAGACTTTGATGATCATCACCCACGATGAGCGCATTGCATTGCAGGCGGATCGAATCATCTCCATCGAGGATGGAAAGATTGCCAAGGATGAGGTGATCCGCAGATGAATATCGTCAATAGACTGACCCTGCGCAACCTCCGTCTCAACCGCAAACGGACCCTGGTTACCATCATCGGCATCATTATCTCCACTGCCATGATTACGGCGGTCGCCACCTTTGCGGTTTCCTTCATGGATTTGATGCAGCGTTCGGAGATTGCTTCCAGCGGCAACTGGCACCTGCTCTTTTCCGACATCAGCCGCGACCAGGCCACCCAGATCCAGGGACAGCTTAACAAGGGGGATCAGGTCCTTCTGTCCCGGGATGCGGGATGGTCTCTGCTGGAAGAAAGCCCTTCTCCTGGCCAAAAGCCTTATCTTTTGGTCAAAGAATATGACGAGCAGGCATTTGAAAATTATGGCGTCAACATTGTCAAAGGGCGCCTTCCGGAAAATGATAATGAAATCGTCATCACCCAGCAGATGGCCAATGATAGCCCTCTCTTTGCTGTAGGCAACCGGATTTCGGCCAATCTCTGTGACCGGATTATCCATCTGCCCCAAGGGGATAATGACATGGCCACCGAATACAAAGCTTCCGGAGCGGAGCCTTATTACGGCACCGTCAAACAGGAAGATGGAGTGTGGGAAGAGTTAGTACCCAAAAACATTCAGAAGGAATATACCATTGTGGGCATTATGGAGGATCCAGGCTGGATTTATGCCTCTTCGCCGGCTTATACGGTGCTGACACACCTGGATATAGACGCCCTTTCGTCAGAGGATATCCTCAATGGGGCGGTAACCTTTGCCAAAGTCGACAGCAGTATCTTTGAGAAAGGCGAATCCCTGAAAGAACTGCTAGGTGTTGAACCCTCCTATCACAGCGACCTGCTGGCCTATTACGGCGTTTTTGGCAGCAACGGACTGCAGACCAGTCTTTATTCGTTGATTGCCATCGTCATCGTTATTATTATCGTGGGCTCCATCTCTTTGATTTATAATGCCTTTGCCATCTCCGTATCAGAACGATCCCGCCAGTTAGGGATGCTGGCCAGTGTGGGAGCCACCAAAAAGCAAAAACGGAATTCTGTCCTGTTCGAAGGCGCTGTCATCGGCGGCATCAGTATCCCGTTGGGAATTCTGGCAGGTCTTGCCGGTATGGCGGTGACCTTCTGGTGCATTAGCCCTATATTGCAAAACCTGCTCAATGTCAGCGAATCCTTGCAGGTGAAAATATCCTGGAGCTCTATCCTAGCCGCCTGCCTTCTCTCGGTGGTCACCATCTTGATTTCCTGCTGGATTCCCGCCCGGCGGGCGTCCCGCATTACGCCGGTGGAGGCCATCCGGCAGACGGCGGATATCGGTATCAGGGGAAAAGATGTAAAAACTTCCAAGCTGACCCGAAAAATCTTTGGGTTTGAGGCGGAATTGGGGCTGAAAAACCTCAAACGTAACCGCCGCCGCTATAAAGCAACCATATTTTCCCTTATCATCAGCGTGGTTTTGTTTCTGTCCGTTTCCACCTTCACCGCCGTACTCCAAAAGGCGTTTTCCTTTTCCGTCGATGGCGTCAACTATGATATGTCTGTATCCTGCTATTACGAGGACAAAAATGACGTTGCGCCCTTCTTTGAAAAACTGGCACAGCTGGAAAAAATGGATACCTATGTGCAAAGCGATGCAGAGGGGATGCTGATCGCCTATGCCACAGAGGAACAGACTCCTTCTTTTATCGGCGGGGGACAATCGGCGGATGAAAATGGAGATTATCCCTATTATCTGTCCCTGCGCTCTATGGACGATGAATCTTTGGAGGAATATGCGCGCCAGGTCGGCGCAGATCTTTCCGCTTTGAAGGACCCTCAGCATCCTGCCGCTATTGTGGTGGACACCGTTCAGTACAACGACCCTGCGACAGGGAAGAAATCAGAGGGGAAATCCATCCTCCTGCGGGAAGGGGAAAGCCTGCCTCTCTATTATGATGCCGCGGATTACAACAACGTGGAGGGGGCTGAACCCGTCATGGAAAAGCTCACTGATCTGACAGTAGCCAAATTGACGGCGCAGCTGCCCATGGGAGCTTATAATCTTGGCAATAGCGATAGCCTCAATATAGTGGTTTCCCAGGAGGTCTTTGACAGCATTGTGGGGCAGATGAAAGAGGAAGCCTTTATTCGCCGCAGTACCACCGCTTATATTATCAGCAGTGACCCCATGGGCTTGCAGGATGACATCTATGACCTGGAGGCAGAGATGAATGCAGGGATCAATGTCAATAATCTGTATCAGACCCGGATCCAAGGAAAACAGATGCAGATGATTGTTTCGGTCTTTACCTATGGCTTTGTCATCCTGATTGTAGCCATCTGTGTGGCCAATATCTTCAACACCATTTCTACCAGCATCTCCCTCCGCCGCAGGGAATTTGCTATGCTCCAATCGGTGGGAATGACCCCCAAGGGGTTCAGTAAGATGCTCCGGTATGAAAGTATCTTTTATGGCCTCAAGGCTCTCCTTTATGGCCTGCCTATCAGCGCCGCCATTATGGTGCTCATGCACATATCCATGATGGAAGGATTCCAATTTGAGATGGTTATCCCCTGGCTGAGTGTTGCCATCGCCATTGTCGGTGTATTTTTGATTGTCGGGGTGACCATGCTCTATTCCAGCCATAAGGTGAAAAAGGAAAATATCATCGACGCTTTGCGAACTGAAAATCTCTAAAATTGCCTTATCAAAAGCGCCTGCCTATGTCATAGGGCAGGCGCTTTTGCGTCGACAAATGCTTGTCAAGGGGGGATAATCAGTGTATGATAGGAATAATAAAAGGGAAAAGGTAAGGAAAGTAGAGTTTCCCAAGGGAGAAAGAGGGAGAAGACGATGAAACGGGCACTGATTGTGGTGGATTATCAAAAAGATTTTGTCACCGGCAGCCTGGGCTTTCCAGGAGCTGAAAAATTAGAGGATCCCATTTGTCAAAAGATCACGGAGTATCGGGCGGGAGGAGATGAAATCATCTTTACCTTCGATACCCATGGGGAGGATTACCTTTCCACCCAGGAGGGGAGAAAGCTGCCGGTTGTCCATTGCCTCAAAGGTACCGATGGATGGCAGCTCTATGGCAGGGTGGCAGACCTTTGCAGCCCTCAGGACAGATGCTTTGAGAAGGTGACCTTTGGCTCTCTCGACCTGGCGGAGTATGTAAAAGAACAGAAATTTGACCAAATTGAATTGGTAGGGCTTGTGTCCAATATCTGTGTCATCTCCAATGCAGTTTTGTGCAAAGCGGCGGTGCCGGAGGCAGAGATCCTGGTGGATGCTGGCTGTACCGGTTCCGGCATGGGGGAGATCCACCAAAAAGCATTAGATGTAATGGAAGGCCTGCAGATTACGGTCACCGGCCGCAAGGAGGAAGACAAATGAAGGATATGGACTATACACTGCTGTGCGATTTCTATGAACTGACCATGGGCAATGGATATCTGCTTTCGGGTATGGCGGATAGAATCAGCTATTTTGATGTATTTTTCCGTTCGGTGCCCGATGGGGGAGGCTTTGCCATTGCCGCGGGGCTAGAGCAGGTCATCGATTACATCGAAAACCTTCACTTTGATGAGGAGGACATTGACTTTCTCCGCTCCAAAGGCGTGTTTGATGAGAAGTTCCTGGATTATCTGCGCCATTTCCGCTTTACCGGAGACATTTATGCTGTGCCGGAGGGAACACCGATTTTCCCTCGGGAGCCTATTTTGACGGTGCGGGCTCCTGCCATTGAGGCCCAGTTTGTTGAGACCTTCATTCTGCTCAGCCTTAACCACCAGTCCCTCATTGCCACCAAGGCCAACCGGATTGTCCGGGCAGCTGACGGACGGGCGGTCAGTGAATTCGGTTCCCGCCGGGCACAGGGACCGGACGGAGCGGTTCAGGGAGCCCGGGCAGCTTATATTGCCGGCTGTATTGGCAGTGCTTGCACCCTTTCTGACCGGATGTATGGTGTGCCGGCCAACGGTACCATGGCCCACTCCTGGGTGCAGATGTTTGACAATGAATACACTGCCTTTGAGACCTACTGCAAGCTCTATCCCCACAGCGCCACCCTGCTGGTGGATACCTATAACGTTCTTTCTTCCGGTGTCCCCAATGCCATTCGGGCTTTCCAGAATGTATTGCTGCCCCAGGGCATCCAAAACTGCGCCATCCGCATTGATTCGGGAGATATTACCTACCTGAGCAAAAAAGCCAGAAAAATGCTGGACGCCGCCGGGCTTACCCAGTGTAAGATTGTGGCCTCCAACTCCTTGGATGAGACCATTATTCGGGATATTCTCCTGCAAGGCGCCTGCGTGGATTCCTTTGGTGTCGGTGAGCGCCTTATTACCTCCAAGAGCGATCCGGTTTTCGGCGGTGTCTACAAGCTGGCGGCGGTAGAGGACGAAAAGGGCAATATCATTCCGAAAATCAAGATCAGTGAGAATGCGGCTAAAATCACCAACCCCCATTTCAAGAAGGTGTATCGCCTTTTTGAGCGGGAGACAGGCAAGGCGGCGGCGGATTTGATCTGCCTACACGATGAAATCGTTGACGATACAAAGCCTTTGACAATTTTTGATCCCGACTTTACCTGGAAAAAGAAAACGCTGCGGGATTTTGTGGCCAAAGAACTGATGGTTCCCATCTTTAAAAATGGGGAAAAGGTCTATGACGCCCCGGATGTAGAGACCATCCGTGCCTATTGCGCCGAACAGATCGATACCCTCTGGGATGAGGTCAAACGGTTTGAAAATCCCCATAACTACTATGTGGACCTTTCTAAAAAGCTGTGGGACATTAAGCACGATCTTCTGGAGCAGAACAAATAAGACTTATTGTATGGACATTGTATACAAAAAACTGGGAGGAAGTTTTCCTCCCAGTTTTTTTATAGCCATTGAGGGGAGAAAAAATTTGTGATAAAGTGGAAGAGAAAGAAAAGGAGGTAGATTGGATGAGAGATATCTTGTGCTATGGAGATTCTAATACATGGGGATACCGTCCCATGGACAAGAAACGCTACGATGTGCATACCCGGTGGCCGGGAGTACTGCGGGATCTGTTGGGGCCGGAGTATCACGTCGTTGAAGAGGGCAACAATGGCCGGACTCCGGTCTGGGAAGATCCGGTGATGGAGGGCAAAGACGGTCTTGCCTATCTGGATCCCTGCCTGGCCAGTCACTATCCTCTGGATTTGGTCATCATCATGCTGGGTACCAATGCGGCCAAAGGACGTTTCAGCTGCAACGCCTGGGACATTGCTAAAGGGGTGGAGACCCTGGTCAAGCATGTGAAAAAGGCGGAATGTGGCCCCGACGGCGGCATTCCGGAAATTCTGATGATTGCCCCTCCTCTGATCGGATTTGTTCCCCCTGATCATCCCGGCACCCATGCGGGGTTGGAATTTGGAATGGAGGCCGTGGAAAAGAGCAAGCTGTTTGCCCCTTACTACAAAGAGATTGCGGATGCAAATGGTGTCCATTACTTGGATGCGGCCCTTTATTGTGAGCCTTCCAAAGAGGATGGCCTTCATCTATATGCTGACAGCCACCGCCGTTTGGGAGAAGCTGTCTATCAAAAGGTACTGGAGATCTTCGGAGAGAAGAAATAAAATAAAGCAGCCGTTTGATACGGCTGCTTTTTTATGGGAAAGGTTTGGTTCCTTAAGCCAAAGGCTGAATCCTGGCGGGATGATCTTTGAGGAATGCCACAGTTTCCTCTAAGGAACGAACACCGGAGTAGGTGCCGGAACCCTGGATACAGAAGGCGGAGACGGCGCTGCCCAGCTGAGCAGCTTCCTGCAACGGCTTACCCATGGCCAAGGCGGTGAGGGTACCGGTGCAGAAAGCATCACCGGCGCCCACGGTATCCAGGACGTTGACGTTTTCACAGGGGGCGACGATATAGGGCTCCTCCCCGTACTTGGCGATGACCACACCGTGCTTGCCCCATTTGATGACCATATCCCGGGTCCCTTTTTCCCGATAGATGCGGATCATTTCCCGAATATCCTCGGTGCCGGTCATGTAGCGGCACTCATCATAGCTTGGCATAAACAGATCGATATAGGGGAGAACCTTTTCAATTTTTTCCATCCATTTTCCCTGCAGATCCCACATAACGTCCAAAACGGTGAATTTGCCCTTCTCCTTGCACTCTTTAAAGAAATCGGCGCATTCATAGTCGAACTGGCCCAGCATCATGTGGCCGGTGACAAAGACAATATCACTTTGATCGATGAAAGCGTCGGGGATATCGGCCCGGCGGAAGGCGTAGGCAGATTTGGGGCAGAGAACAGCATAGCGGTCGTTGACCTCAGTGTTGATATAAACAATGGAAACGGTGGTATCCACAGTGGGGTCCATAACGGCGTACTGTGTATCCACACCATGGTTCTTGAGCTCCTCGATGACAAAACGGCCCATGGGATCATCTCCCAGATGGCAGCACAGGGAGATATTTTCGCCGACACCAAGACGGCAGAAGTCGATGGAACTGTTAGCCGCGTTGCCTCCCACAAACTGTTTGATGGAATCGGTGGGGAAAATAGAACCCATCTCAGGATATTCGTTGACAGGAGAAGCTACGATGTCCACACAGGCTAAACCGATGATGGCAATTTTTTTCATGAAAATACCTTCTTTCTCTGTGTTTTCTTTTATTTTATACTTGCTTTTTCCATGGCTGCCAGGATTTCCTCCATAGGCCGGATGCCGTTGTAGGTACCCTGAGCCCGAATGCAGTAGGAGGCCACCGCTTGGCCGAAGGCGACGGCATCTTTTAGGGGCATTCCTTTGGCAAGTCCAGCCAGAGTGCCGGCACAAGAGGAGTCGCCGGCACCGATGACGTCCACAATTTCTTCTGGATCACAGGGGAAGATGGGGACGCGGTAGGGCACACCATCCCCCTCCTTGACAATGGCACCCTGGCTGCCCAGTTTAACCACTACATTTTTGGGGCCCAAACGATGGAGAACTTCCACCATGGCTTCAGGGTCCTTTTCCCCAATTAGCTCCACTACCTCGTCATAGCTTGGCATGAACAGATCAAGGTAGGGCAGAGCGTCGGCAATTTTGGGCATCCATATCCCTTCAAAATCCCACATGACATCCATAGCCACAAATTTCCCCAGCTCATGGGCCCGTTTGACGAATTGTCCGCATTGGGCGCCGTCGAATTTCTTCAGCTGGCACATACCGGCCATAAAAATGATGTCACTCTCCTGAAGGAGTTCCTCGGTGATATCACCTTGGTCAAAATGATCGTTGGACTCAGAGGTGGTCAGGCACCGTCTTTCTTTTTCCACCGGATCCAGGCAGACAATGGTGACGGCGCTGTCCACGTTGGCATCTAGGGTAACGCTGCTGGTATCTACTCCATGACGTGTCAGCTCTCCCATGACAAACTGTCCGAAAATATCGTTCCCCAGCCGGCAGGCGAGCCGGGCAGGCAGCCCTAACTTGGCCAAGTCCAGGGCGGCATTGGCGGCGCATCCCCCCACAAACATACGGATTTTGTCCACATGGTAAACGGTGTTGAGGGGCGGGAGACTGGTGACAGGGGTGGTAATGACGTCGATGGCGGTCATACCAATACAGGCAATCTTTTTCATGTATATTTTTTCTCCTTTGTTGTGTCTTAGTCCAGATAAGCGCTATAGGGTTTCATATTGCCAGAATTCATAGCGTAGAAGATCTGATCCAGGGATTTCACCCCGGCGTAGGTGCCGTAATCCTGGATGCAGAAGGCAGAGACGGCTTGTCCTAGGCTGGCAGCGTCCGAAAGGTTCATCCCTTTGGCAAGGCCGGTGAGGATACCGGCGCAGAAAGCGTCGCCAGCGCCGGTGGTATCTACAATGTTTTCTACGTCCCAGGCGCTCATACGGTAGGGCTCCTGATCCCCCTCCATGGCGATGATGCCGTGACGGCCCAGTTTGATGATAACATTCTGAGGCCCAAAGGAGCGGAGAACCTTGACCATTTCATAAGGATCGCTTTTATGAATCATCTGCTCCACCTCGTCAAAGCTTGGCATAAACAGATCCACATAGGGTAGTGCTTCCTTAAACTTGGGAAGCCACTGATCATCGAGATCCCACAGGACATCCATGGCCACAAATTTTCCCATATCGTGAACCTTTTTGGCAAAGGATGTCAGTTGATCCCCATCGAATCTTTTTAGTTGGCAGATGCCGGTAAGAAAGATAATATCAGAGGAAGCGAGAAGCTCATCCGAGATGTCATCGGCACAGAAAAAGTCGTTGGATTGGGTGGAAAGGAGGCAGCGCCGGTTCTTTTCAGCCGGATCCAGACAGACAATAGAGGTAGCGGTTTCCGCCTCCTCGTCGATGGTGACGCTTTGGGTATTGACGCCGTAGCGGTCAAACTCCCCATGGACAAACCGGCCTAAGCTATCGCCGCCAATGCGGCAGGCCAGGCGCACGGGAACGCCGAGTTTGGCTAAGTCCAGGGCGGAGTTGGCGGCATTTCCGCCTACATACATCTTGATGGTATCCACCCGTTTGCATTGTCCGATAGCGGGGAGCGCAGGAGCGGGATTGGTGATGATATCCACGGCTACCATGCCGATAGACGCAATCTTTTTCATAAAAAGACCTCCTTTGACCGATACAATGACAAGCCACCGTTGCGGCAGGGCTGAAAGCGGCCATTGGCCGCTTTCAGCGAAACTATTTCTCTTATAAATTATAGTGGAAAAAGAATTTTGCTTCAATATCAATATTTAATAAATAATCATGGGGAATTTTTCGTTCAAAACAATGGAGCTTTGAAAAACACAGGAGAGTTGTTATATTAAAAATGATACTTGTGCACAAGGGATGGGTCATTGACTTTCTCATTTTTCAGGGGTAAGATGAAAAATGAGAACACACCGACAGCCAAAGGGAGGTATATTTATGCTGGACGCCATCAAAAACAGAAGAAGTATCCGCAAATACAAGAGCAAACCGGTTCCTCCGGAAATGGTGGAGGAGATTTTGCAGGCGGGATTTTATGCGCCTACCGGACGGGGTGTCAAGCCTTGGCACTTTGTGGTGGTGGACGATCCGGCTGTACTTCAGGAAATCATGAAGATCCATCCCTATATGGGGATGCTGAAAACAGCACCGATGGCCATTATTGTCTGCGGAGACACTGCTTTGTCTTCCGACCTCTGGACCGCCGACTGCGCGGCCGCGACGGAAAATATTCTGCTGCAGGCCTATGAACTGGGCCTCGGAACCTGTTGGTGCGGCATCGAGCCCAACGCCTCCCGGATGGAGGCTTTCAGCAAGCTGTTAGGGCTGCCTGAAAACGTGAAGGCATACAGCGGCATTGCCGTCGGCTTCCCGGATGAAGAGAAGCCTGTCCCAGACCGCTATGATGCAAAAGCGGTTCATAGAAACCATTGGTAAAAAGGAAAGCGCTGGTTTTACCAGCGCTTTTATCTATTCATAGATTGGAAAAGGTTTTGCCGAAATTTTCTGGTGGCATGAATTGGTAGACTGTGGTAAAATAAATACGCTGAATCCTTTTTGAGGATGATTTTTAAAGAAGGTTGAAAGGAGGGGAACTATGAAAATCAAATCGTTTGTTTGCCTGATGCTGGGTATGCTGATGGTGCTGTTCTCCTCCTGCGATAAGATACAGCCGGATGTGGAATCCCTGTTAAGTCCGCCGAAGCTGACCCAGGAGCAAAGAGAGATTTACGACGCCTTGGTGGAGACTGCTGTCAGCTCCTCTATCAAGCTCAAGTATCCTAAAGCGGGAGAATATCGTTCGGCTTTTGTTATGTATGACATTGATGATGACGGTGAGGAGGAAGCGATTGCCTTCTATGATCCCCAACAGGAGGATCCCAGTGTCCGCATCAAAATTCTGGACAAACAGAATGATGAATGGGTTTCCGTCTACGACAAAGCCAATGGCAGCGGCGGTGTGGACGTGGACCGGGTCATGTTTGAAAATGTGTCCAGTGTTGACCGCAAGGATATGATTATCGGTTGGAATCTGATTAACCGTGCCGAAAAGGGCGTGGGTATTTATTCCTATGAAGGGGAAAAGCTGGTGTCGGTTTATCCTGATGAGACAACCAGCGATGACATGGATACCTACTCTGAAATGGTGGTGGAGGATTTAAACGGTGACCTGCGCAAGGAACTGATCCTTCTGAAAAATTCCACCTCTACCCTGCGCAGCAGCGTTCGCACGGTAGGCTATCGACTGGGTAGGGTGCAGCCGCTGGTGGACCAGCCTTTGCGGGACGGCATCATGGGTTATTCCCAGATTGAGTCCACCTCTTTGGAAGGAGGGGGCGTCAAGCTTTACGCTGACGTTTATCTGGGAGAGAGCATGATGGGCACGGAAATGCTACAGGTGACGGCTGATGAAATCATCTATGAGACCCAGGAGGATGAAGTTTTCAACCTGACCATGCGGTCATCTGACCTGCCAAGCAGAGACGTCAACGAAGACGGCATCATTGAAGTGCCTTACAATACCCCCCTGCCCGGCTATGATAGTGAAGTGGAGGACGGCGCGCTCTATCTCACCCACTACAACCAGTGGGAGGAGGGGCAATGTATTGAAGTATTTTCGGCTGTCGTCAACCACGAAAATGGCTATATGTTTATTATGCCGCCCCAGTGGGTGGATCAGGTGACGGTGGTCACCACCTTTGTCTCCAACGAGTGGAAGTTTATTCGCTTTAACGAGACTTTGGAAAATGACAGTGACGCTCTGCTTTATATCAATGTCTATTCCGAAGACGAATACAAAGACAGAAATACCATCAGCCAGCGGACTTTGGTCGATACAAAGGGTATATTTGAGTATTATATGTACGTTCCGGAAAACGCGGATCCAGAGCTGGCCTTGACATTGGAGCAGGCTAGGGAGCAATTTCAGCTGCTGGTGTGATGCGTTGCCATGATAGATGAGGAGGTAACCATATGAAACGTATCTTAGTGGTAGAAGATGAAGACGTCATCCGGGATTTTGTGGTCATCAACCTCAAACGTTCCGGATATGATGTCACCGATGTATCCAACGGGGAGGATGCCCTGCGGGTATTTGATGAAAATGATGGCAATTTTGATGTTGCCCTTCTGGATATTATGATGCCGGGGATCGATGGATTTACCGTTTGCAAAGAAATCCGCAAGCGTTCCAACACCATCGGCATTATTATGCTTTCGGCAAAAACCCAGGAGATGGATAAGGTCAACGGTTTGATGCTGGGAGCTGATGACTATGTGACCAAGCCCTTTAGTCCCTCGGAGCTGGTGGCTCGGGTGGACGCCATCCATCGCAGGGTGACCATGGCCAACAAGACAGATGAAAGCTCCCTGATTGTATCCGGCCCCTTTGAGCTGAACATCAAGAGCCGGACCCTGAAAAAGAATAAAGAAAACATAGATCTGACCCAGGTGGAATTTCAGATCATGGAGCTTTTTATGCGCAACCCCGACGTGGCGCTAGACCGCAGTGAGATTCTCTCCAAGGTATGGGGCGAAAACTACTACGGCGATATTAAAATAGTGGATGTAAACATCCGGCGGCTTCGGATGAAGATTGAGGACGAGCCCTCCAGCCCTAAGCATCTGGTAACGGTGTGGGGCTATGGCTACAAATGGCAGGAATAGAGAGATAACGACAGGCAGCAGGGGAAAGGAGGGGGACCATGGCGGTTAAAAAAATTACCAGACGATGGTTTTTTAACAGTATGGCTGTCATTTTGGTTATCCTCCTTGCCATAGAAATTGTGTTTGCCGTAGGGATCCAGGGCTACTACTATAACGGCGTGGAACAGATTCTCACCACCCGTGCCACGGCTATGGGTAACCTTCTGGAGACCTATGCGCGGGATAGCGCCACCGATTTTGCCACCGAGGTGCGCAGTTATGTGGAAAACTATTCGGAGAAAGAGCTCATTGAACTGATGGCCATCAATGCCGACGGGGATATCGCCTTGACATCCTCTGGTTTTGAGCCGGATAATCGCTACTATATGCCTGATTATGAACAGGCTCTGAGTTCCTCCAACTCGATTGGCCATTTTCAGGGAACTGTTGACGGGGAGAATGTCATGGCGGTCACCGTTATGTCCCCGGTGAGCAATCAGGAATTTACGGCCATGCGCTTTGTGGTTTCCCTAGAGCAGGTGGATCAGCAGATTGTTCTTTTAATCGCGCTGGTGACCGCTGTTGCCGCGGTGATTATCTTTTTTGTCGTTCTTTCCAGCTCCTATTTTATCAATTCAATTGTCAATCCCGTGGGAGAAGTGGGCCAAGCGGCTCGCAAAATCGCCCATGGCGACTTTGACTACCGCCTGAAAAAGAAGAATGATGACGAGATCGGGGAACTGGTGGATGTCATCAACTATATGGCGGGGGAACTCTCCACTGCTGAGACCATGAAAAATGACTTTATCTCTTCAGTTTCCCATGAACTTCGTACGCCGCTGACTGCTATTAAGGGATGGGGCGAGACGCTGATGGCTGAGAGTGAGGATGAGACCATTGATCCCCAGACCATCCGCAAGGGGATGGGGGTCATTCTCAAAGAGACAGACCGGCTTTCCGGTATGGTGGAGGAGCTACTGGACTTCTCCCGGATGCAATCAGGACGGCTGAAACTGGTGATGAATAAGCTGGACCTGCTGGCAGAGCTTTCGGATGCGGTCCTCATGTTTACCGAGCGGGCCAAGCGGGAAGGCGTGGAGATCATTTATGATGAACCAGAGGAATTCTGGGTAATTTATGGGGACAAAAACCGGCTGCGTCAAGTTTTTGTGAACATTATCGACAACGCATTGAAATATTCGGATAATGGTGATAAGATTACAATCACCGCCACAGAATTTGAGCAGTTTGTCCATATCAACGTGGAGGATACCGGCTGTGGTATCAGCGCGGAGGATCTGCCTAAAATCAAAACAAAATTCTATAAAGGAAATTCTACTCGCCGGGGCTCCGGTATTGGGCTTGCCGTTGCTGATGAGATTATCCAGATGCATGGCGGTTCTATCAATATCACAAGCCGGGAAGGGGAGGGTACCTGCGTGACCATCAGCCTGCCGTTGATGACCAAAAAGGTACAGGCTTCCATTGATAAGATGGCGGAAGAGAATGTCCGTTCGGCAATAGATCAACGGCCAGAATAAAATAGATGTCCTGCGTCTGATGGTTCTAGGCCGCGCCTAAATGTTGAGAGAAGGAGCGTAAGCAATATTGGAGAAACGAAAAGACTTTAAGACATCCATTGGAGGGCAAGCACTCATTGAGGGTGTGATGATGAAAGGCGTAAAGCAAAGCTGCATGGCAGTGCGCACCCCCTCTGGAGAAATCGACGTGGAAACCTGGGATAATCCCGGACCTAAATGGTATAAGAAGATTCCAATTATCCGGGGAGTTATCAACTTTGTGGTCATGCTTATAGACGGATACAGGACCTTGATGAAATCCGCAGAGAAAGCCGGGTTCGATGATGTCGAATCGGAAAGCAAGTTCGACCAGTGGTTGACCCGGGTCTTTGGGGAAAAGCTGATGGGTGTCATTTCGGTGGTGGCCTTGATTTTAGGCGTTGCCTTGGCGTTGCTACTGTTTATCATTGTGCCGGCGTTTTTGACAAAATTATTGCAGCCTTATATTAGCTCCCGAATTGCCCTGTCCGCTATTGAAGGGGTGGTTAAGATTGCTATTTTTGTAATCTACCTAGCCCTGGTTTCCAGAATGGAGGATATCCACCGGGTATTTGAATATCACGGGGCAGAACACAAAACCATCTTCTGCTATGAGCACGGCAACGATCTGACGGTAGAAAATGTGTTGAAGGAAAAGCGCTTTCATCCCCGCTGCGGCACCAGTTTCCTGCTCATTGTCCTGATCCTCTCCATTTTGGTTTCTTCGGTGGTGACCTGGGACAGCCTGGTTCTGCGGGTGGTGCTGAAAATTGCCTGCCTGCCCCTGGTGGTAGGCATTGCCTATGAGATTATTAAATTTGCCGGCCGCCACGACAATATACTTACCCGGATTATTTCCGCGCCTGGCTTGTGGCTGCAGCGGCTGACAACTGCTGAGCCGGATGCATCCCAGGTGGAGGTAGCTTTGGCTTCTTTCCTGCCGGTTCTGCCCAAGGACGAAAGTGAAGACGACCGCTGGTAAATCCGGAAAGGCGGAAAATATTTGAATTTGAAGGCATATGCAAATCAGATAAAAAAGCAACTGGAAAACGCAGGGGTATCCTCCCCTGCGTTTGAGGTTGCTTTGCTTTTTGAAAAGGTGTTTTCCCTTTCCAGAACGCAATTGCTTAGTCCAGAGAGGGAAATAGATGAAAATCTGGAAGAGAACCGGGAAAAGATGACCCGACTGGAGGCGATGGTTTCCCGCAGAATGGAGGGTTATCCCCTCCAGTATCTTCTGGGAGAGTGGGAATTTTTTGGCCTTCCCTTTTGGGTGGGGGAAGGGGTACTGATCCCCCGGCCTGATACCGAAACAGTGGTGGAGCAAGCCCTGGCGCTGCTGAAGGGAAAAGAGGCCCCGCGCATCCTGGATCTTTGCAGCGGCAGTGGCTGTATTGCCATCGCCCTGGCCCATGAGCGGCCGGACAGCCGGGTGACGGCGGTGGAGCTTTCTGAGAAGGCGTTTTCCTATCTTGAGCGCAACCGGGAGAGAAACCAGGCTGTCAACCTGACGGCGGTGCAGGGAGATGCCTTGGACACCGGATGTGTAGATGGGAAATTTGATCTCATTGTATCAAATCCGCCCTATATCCGTCCGGAGGAGATGGAAGCGCTGCAAAAAGAGGTGCAGTTTGAGCCAAAGATGGCGCTGAGAGCAGAGGAAGAGGGGCTTTTCTTCTATAAAAGAATCAGCCGATTGTGGAAAGGACGTATCCGGCCTGGGGGATATCTGCTCTTTGAAATCGGATGGAAGCAGGCAGCACAGGTCATGGAGATTCTCCGTCAGGAGGGTTTTATTCAGGTGGGCTGCGCGAAGGATTACGGAGGCAATGACCGGGCCGTATGGGGGAGGAGCAACCGCTGAGTTTGAGCGGCCAAAAGTGAAAATATGAGGAGAAACTTGTTGCACTCCTTATGAAAACAGGTTATAATAAATTAGATACGGGAACATATGCTCGAACATGAGATGTGGATCATTTTGGAGGTAGAATATGGCACTTGATAAACAGAAAGCGCTGGACACCGCACTGGGCCAGATCGAAAAGCAATTCGGCAAGGGCGCTGTCATGCGTCTGGGACAGAACAGTCACTTGAATGTAGAGGCCATTTCCACCGGCTCCATCTCCCTGGATGTGGCATTGGGTATCGGAGGTGTTCCTCGGGGCAGAATCGTGGAGATTTACGGCCCGGAAAGTTCCGGTAAAACCACAGTGGCCCTCCATGTGGTGGCCCAGGCCCAGAAGGAAGGCGGCATCGCGGCGTTTATCGACGTGGAGCATGCCCTAGATCCTGTTTATGCAAGTGCATTGGGAGTAGACATTGACTCCCTGCTGGTTTCTCAGCCGGATACCGGAGAGCAGGCGCTGGAAATCACCGAGGCGCTGGTGCGCTCCGGGGCCATTGACGTTATCGTGTTGGACTCGGTTGCCGCAATGGTACCCAGAGCTGAAATCGAGGGGGAGATGGGTGACTCCCATGTGGGACTTCAGGCAAGGCTGATGTCCCAGGCCCTGCGGAAACTGACCGGTGTCATCTCCAAATCCAACTGCGTGGCCATCTTTATCAACCAATTGCGTGAAAAGGTCGGCGTGGTCTATGGTAATCCGGAGGTTACGCCCGGTGGCCGTGCCCTGAAGTTTTACTCCTCGGTGCGGATGGAAGTGCGCCGGGTTGAGCAGCTCAAGGTAGGCTCCGAGGTCATCGGCAACCGGACCCGCTGCAAGGTGGTAAAAAATAAAGTAGCGCCTCCCTTTAAGGAGGCAGAATTCGATATTATGTATGGCCAGGGTATTTCCCATGAGGGAGAGCTCCTGGATCTGGCAGTGCGCCTGGACATCATCAACAAAAGCGGAGCCTGGTTCAGTTACCAGGGCGAGCGCTTGGGCCAGGGCCGGGATAATGTGAAAAACTATCTGCGGGAGCATCCGGATTTTGCTGACGCGGTAGAGAAGGAAGTCCGGGCCAATGCGGATAAGTTGGGAGCGCCTGCCCGCAAGGGAAAGAAAACAGAGGCGGCGTCTTCGGCTTCGTCCAAGGAAGAGCCGGCAGCAGCCCCTGCCTCTGCGGCATCAGCGGCCAAGAAGAAAATGCCGGATATTGACATTGAGGTGGATGACGAATAAGGTGGTCCCCCATTACATAGAAATGGATGAGCGTGGATGCTGATTACAGCCATTGAACCCTTTAAGGGAAGTAAATACAATATCTTTGTAGAAGGGGAATACGCTCTGACGGCAGACATTGAGATCATTGCTCAGATGGGGCTGAAAGCGGGAAAACAGGTCTCCCGAGAGGATCTGGATGAGATCCGTCGGAGGGGTGATAGCCGCCGGGCCCATGAGCGTGCCCTCTATCTCCTTTCTTTTCGCGCCCATTCTCGGAAGGAGCTGTCCGACAAGCTTCTGAAAAACTACGATGAGCAGACGGTGGAAGGGGTCCTTGACCGCCTTACCGCGGCTGGCCTTCTAGATGACGCGGCATACGCTGAGCTGCGAGCCCGGGATTTGATCGAACGCAAGAACTACGGGGAAAAACGGGTGCGGCAGGAGCTGCGGATGCGTGGCATCGATGGAGACATCATTGATCAGGTGCTGCAAGACCGTGAGAAAGAGGATACCCAGGATCGCCTGCAATCCCTTATCGAGACAAAATACCGCCAAAAGCTATTGGAACCCAGGGGAAGGGAGCGGGTGACAGCGGCCTTGCTCCGGCGCGGATATGCTTATGAGGAAATCCGCCGGGCTCTGAATGCCCTGGAAGAGGAAGAAGAGGATTAAGATATCATCAAGAAAAAAGATTGGTTTTGTGCCGTCCGGTACAGGCCGGGAAGGCAAGGTGAACATGGAAAAAAAGCAAAAAGTGGGCATGGTTTCCCTAGGATGCACCAAAAACCAGGTGGACGCTGAGATGATGCTGGCGCTGATCGATCAGGGCGGCTTTGAAATCTGCGGAGATCCGGAACAGTGCGACGCCATTATTATCAATACCTGTGGTTTTATCGAGGACGCCAAACGGGAGTCCATTGAAAATATATTGGAATTTTGTAGGATGAAAGAAGAAGGGAAGGTCAAGGCTGTGGTGGTCACAGGATGCTTGGCCGAACGCTATCAGCAAGAGGTGGCAAAGGAAATCCCCGAAGCTGACGTGGTACTGGGCATCGGTGCCAATGGAGACATCGTCTCCGCTCTTCAGGCTGCCCTTGCCGGGAAACAGGTCACCCGATTCCCGGATAAAAAGGCACTGCCTTTAGAGGGGGACCGGGTGCTGACGACCAAGCCCTATACCGCCTATATTAAGATTGCAGAGGGCTGCGATAATTGCTGTACCTACTGCGCCATTCCCCTAATCCGCGGAGGCTTCCGCAGCCGCCGGATGCAGGATATTGTGGAAGAGGCAAAGGAACTGGCCCAGCGCGGGGTCAAGGAGCTCAACGTGGTGGCCCAGGACACCACCCGTTATGGCGTAGATCTATACGGAGCGCCGAAACTTGCCCGCCTGCTCCGGGAGCTATGTAAGATTGAAGGGCTCCATTGGATTCGGGTTCTGTATGGATATCCGGATCGGATTGATGACGAACTCATTGAGACGATAGCCAAGGAACCGAAAATCGTTAAATATATTGACGTACCTTTACAGCATGCCAGCGGCAAGGTCCTGCGGGAGATGAACCGCCGGGGAGACCGGCAGTCCCTGACCCGGCTGATGGAAAAACTCAGGGCCAATATTCCAGGGATGGTTCTGCGCACCACATTGATTACTGGCTTTCCGGGGGAGAGCGAGGCGGATTTTGAAGAGCTTTGCTCCTTTGTGGAAGATATCCGCTTTGACCGTCTGGGCTGTTTCGCTTATTCGGCAGAGGAAGGGACGCCTGCCGGGGAGAGAACCGACCAGATTGATCCAGAAATCCGCCGGCGCCGGGCTGAGATCATCATGGAACGGCAGTACGCCATTATGGAAGAGAAAAACGCTGCCCAGATGGGCCGGAGCCTGGAGGTGCTCTGCGAGGGATATGACCCGCAGTCAGGGGTCTATGTAGGCCGCAGCTATATGGACGCGCCGGATATCGATTCCCAGATTTATTTTACAAGCGAACTCCCCTGTCAAGAGGGAGAGTTCTACCAGGTGACAATTGGCAGTGCGCAAAATTATGATCTAATGGGCCATAGAGGCAGATGAGAAAGGTGGGAACCCCATGAATCTCCCCAACAAACTAACCATCCTGCGGGTGGCGATGATTCCTTTTTTTCTGGTATTCCTGCTGTTGGAAAGCATTCCCCACAATAATCTGTGGGCACTGATTGTTTTTATTCTGGCATCCCTGACCGATATGCTGGATGGAAAGATTGCCAGAAAACGCGGCCTTGTTACCGACTTTGGCAAGTTTATGGATCCACTGGCAGATAAGCTTTTGGTCAATGCGGCCCTCATCTGTTTTATTGAAAAGGGGATGGCTTCTGCGGTGTTGGTGTTTATCATCATCGCCCGGGAGTTTTTGGTCACCTCCCTGCGGCTGATTGCCGCCGGCAAGGGAACGGTTATTGCCGCTGACATTTGGGGTAAGGTGAAGACAGTCAGCCAGATCATCGCTGTATGCCTGATGCTCCTTCTCCAGGAGCTGTTGGCGGATGGGTTGCTTCCTGCCGGTTTCCCGGTGGGATGGATCAACAGCGCCGCTATGTGGACTGTTGTTGTCTTTACCATTCTTTCCGGCTTTAACTACCTCTGGAAAAACCGGGCCTGTATTACAACCAAATAGGCCCGCTTGCAAATGACGGGCCTTTATGGTAGAGTATAGGATAGATGCGTTGAGCAGGAGAAGTAATCTTTTCCGGGCAGCAGAGAGAGGGCTTGATACGCTGAGAGAGCCCTTTGCCGGCAGGGATGGATGAAATGCGCCTGTGAGCACAGGAAGGGGAAGGGCTGAAGGCCTGTGTATCTTTCCTGCGTGGGCCCGCGTTAAGGGTTTAGAGTGAGAAATCGAAGTGGAACCGCGACAACCTGCCGCCTTCGTCTGGGTAATGCCAGACGAAGGCGGTTTTTGCATCATAAGAAAGGAGTTGACACTGGATGTTTGACAGACTGCGGGCGGATATCAACGCAGTAAAGCAACAGGATCCCGCTGCCCGAAGCAGCCTGGAAATCCTCCTTTTATATTCCGGCATTCATGCCATCATTGCCCATCGATTTTCCCATTTTTTCTACCGTCATAAACTTTTCTTTTTGGCCAGGTTAAATTCTCAACTTTCCCGGTTTTTCACCGGGATTGAGATCCATCCCGGCGCAAAAATCGGGAAAGGCGTCATGATCGATCACGGCTGCGGGGTGGTCATCGGTGAAACGGCGGAAGTGGGGGATGGATGCGCCATCTACCAGGGAGTAACCTTGGGCGGAACGGGCAAAGATAAAGGAAAACGCCACCCTACTTTGGGGAAAAACGTAATGGTGGGGGCCGGCGCCAAGGTATTAGGCCCCTTTAAAATCGGAGATAACGCCAAAATTGCCGCCGGTGCTGTAGTTTTAGAGGAAGTTCCGGCAAACTGCACTGCCGTGGGCGTACCTGCCCGGGTGGTGCGCAGAAAAGGGGTGAGGCCCCCGGTCCAGGAACTGGATCAGGTGCGGATTCCCGACCCAGTGGCACAGGAGCTGTGCAGGCTGCAGCTGACCATTGAGCGGCTGGAGATGCGCCTGAAACAGGTGGAGGCGGAAAACATCAGCCGCGCCGAACGAAAGAGCATTGAAAGATATGACCGGCATAAAGCCCATAGAAAGGAAAGAAAGACCATGAAAATTTTTAACACCCTTACACGGAAGAAAGAAGAGTTCATTCCTCTCACCCCCGGCAAGGTGAAGATGTATGCCTGCGGACCTACGGTGTATAACTACATCCACATCGGCAACGCCCGGCCCATCTGCGTCTTTGACACCCTGCGCCGCTATCTGGAGTATCGGGGCTACGAGGTCACCTTTGTGCAGAATTTTACCGACGTAGACGACAAGCTTATCAAAAAAGCCAATGAAGAGGGTATCACCGTCAAAGAGGTAGCGGAGCGCTATATCAAAGAATACATCACCGACGCCGAAGGATTGGGCATCCGGCCGGCCACCTTCCATCCCCGCGCCACCGAAAATATGGATAAGATCATTGAGATTGTGAAAACTCTGGTGGACAAAGGATATGCTTATGAGGCAAATGGAGATGTCTACTTCCGCACCAAGAAGTTTGACGAATATGGCAAGCTGTCCCACATGCCGTTGGAGGAACTGGAATCCGGTGCCCGTATCGCAGTAGGCGAGCAGAAAGAAGACGCCATGGATTTCGCCCTCTGGAAGGCCGCTAAGGCAGGAGAGCCCGCCTGGGATTCCCCCTGGGGAAAGGGACGTCCGGGATGGCACATTGAGTGCACGGCTATGATTAACAACCTATTAGGCGATACCATCGACATCCACTGCGGCGGCCAGGATCTGATCTTCCCCCACCATGAAAACGAGATTGCCCAGTCGGAGTGCTGCACCGGCAAGGAATACGCCCGCTACTGGATGCACAACGGCTACATCAATGTGGATAACAGAAAAATGTCCAAATCCCTCAACAACTTCTTTACGGTCCGGGATGTGGCGGAGAAATACGGCTATGAGCCCATCAAATTCATGATGCTCCAAGCCCATTACCGCAGCCCCATCAACTACAGTGTGGAGGTCATTGAACAGTGCAAAGCGGCTTTGGAGCGGCTTTATAACTGCCGTGACAATCTGGATTTTATGCTGAAAAATGCTGGGGAAGAAACCAGGGACGGCGACGCAGACCGTAAAGCCGCTTTGGCCAAGCGCCGGGATCAATTTGTCACTGCTATGGATGACGATCTCAACACCGCCGACGGTATTGCCGCAGTGTTTGATCTGGTCAAAGATATCAACACGGCGTTGGCTGAACCTCAGTCTAGGGATTATATCCGCTATGCGGCTGGCCTCTTTGACGAACTGACCAATGTGCTGGGACTGGTTTATAACCGGAACAAGGAAAGCCTGGACAGTGAAATTGAGGCGCTCATTGAAAAAAGACAGCAGGCGCGGAAAAATAAAGACTTCAAAACAGCAGATGCCATCCGGGATGAGCTGAAGGCCAAGGGAATTATCCTGGAGGATACCCCCCAGGGAGTCAAATGGAGCAGGGCTTAAAACGATTTTGATAACCTGCCGTTTGAAAATATACATGTTACCAAAGATAGAATGTATTTTTTGGAAATTTCAGAGAATTTTTAATTCTGAAAAGAAAATAAGAAAAAGCGTTGAAAAACGATTTGATAAGAAATATAATAAAAGAAGGCAAGAGCTTTTGCCAGAAAAGAAAAATTTTAGGAGGAGATACCCATGAAAAAAGTATTAGCACTGATCCTCGCAGTTGTCATGTGCTTTGGCATGGCTTCTGTAGCCTTTGGTATCGACGTAACCCTGCCGATCCTGGGCGCGGGCACCTTCGGCGAGGATGGATGGGACGTCGGCATGGAAGGTGAGGATGCCTTCTGGTTGAACGGTGGCATTCAGTATGTGGCTGGCAGCGAATTCTATGTGATCCCCGTGGTTGAAGATCCGGATACAGGAGAGGTAACCCCCTTCGTCATCACCGACGCGGAAGTTACCCAGGGTTCCACCACCGTGTACGAGCCTGCGTTCTTCTTTGATGATGACGGCAACA
>NZ_CBDTOK010000043.1:0-5724 GCF_965361945.1 Zongyangia sp.
TAAACGAACAACTATATGATAGGACATTTTTATTTTCTTGTCAATAAGCGTTTGATTTCCCAAAAAAAATTCCCTATTTTTTGTGAAATTCCACGAAAATCACGGAGATTTCCTACCAAAAGAACAAGTTTCCCTCCAAAGAAACCCACCCTTTCCCATCTCTTTGGCAACATCTGTCCAACCCGTGCGGGCCAAAAAAAGCGGGACGCAAATGCGTCCCGCTTTGCTTTTTCATTTTTACAGGAATCTGGCCCGCAGATCCTCGGGAACATGCTGAATGTTTTCCCGAATAAACTGGATGGTTTCATCAAAGGTTCTCACGCCCAGGGTAGCGCCGATGACCTGGCAGTTACAGGAACCCACCGCGTTGCCGAAGACGGCGCATTCCTCCATGCTCCAGCCCTTGACAATGCCGGTGAGGAAGCCGGCGCAGAAGCTGTCGCCGCAGCCGGTGGTATCGATAACCGGGGCGTCCTCAAAGGTCCGAATGTATCTCCTCTTGGCAAAATCGGTAACGTAGACCCCGTCGCCGCCCAGTTTGATAACCAGCATTTTCAGCCCATAGGGACGGAAGAATTCCTCGATCTCCTCACAGGTTTCCTTGCCGGTCAGCTGGGTTGCCTCATACATGCTGGGGAGGAAGATATCGGTATAGTGGAGGGCATCCTCAATGGCGGTCATATACACCTTGCCGTCCAGGCCGCCGGTGACGTCCATAGAGGTGATGCAGCCGGCCTCCTGGCACTCCTTGAGGAAGCGGCCCAGGTCGGGGCCGTCCAGCTTGGGGATACCGTTCGCGGAACCGATTTGTACCACCTTGGCTTGTTTGACATATTCCATGTCGATGTCCTTGTAGCCAAACTCGTCGTTGGCGCCGATGGTCACCAAGAAATGGCGGTCGCCGCTCTCCTCAATGCAGACAAAGGAGATGTTGGTCATGTGTTCGGCAGATTCCACTATCCGGCTCACATCCACCCCGTTTTGCACAGCGTTGTTCTTCACCACGCCGCCGAACATGTCCTGGCCGATCATGGCGCAGATGCCGGTATCCAGCCCCAGCTTGGAGCAGTCAATGGCGCAGTTAAGGGCGTCGCCGCCGGAGGTGTTCTGCACGCTGCTGATGCGGATAGAGTCCCTTTCCATAAAATCTTTGGTCACAGGTTTGAGCGCCATATCGCATACGGCGTTTCCTACAGTTACAATATCCATAAATCTGTTCCTTTCACTCTGGCCGCCCCATAGGGGCCAAACCGGCTTTACTTCTTCCAGCGGTGTTATTTGACAAATCTCCCCCGGAGATCTTCCGGCACATATTCGATGTTCTCCCGGATAAACTGCATGGTCTCCTCAAAGGAACGCACACCGGTGTTGGCGCCGATCTTCTGGCAGTTGCAGGAACCTACCGCATTGCCGTAAACAGCGCACTCCTCTACATCCCAGCCCTTGATGACGCCGGTCAGGAAGCCAGCCACAAAGGAATCGCCGCAGCCGGTGGTATCAATGACCGGGGCATTTTCAAAGGTGCGGATATATCTGTGCTTTTTAAAGTCGGTGACAAAGCAGCCGTCTCCGCCCAGTTTAATAGCCATCATCTTCAGGCCGTAGGGACGGAAGAATTCTTCAATCTCTTCGCAGGTCTGTTTGCCGGTCAGGGCGGTGACTTCATACATACTGGGCAGGAAGATATCAAGATGCTGGAACATGGGCTCCAGGATTTTCATTGCCTCCACCATATCGTCGGCGCAGGACATGTCGCAGGAGGTGAGCATACCGGCTTCCTGGCACTCGGCGAAGAGCTTGCCAATGCCCTCATCCATTTTGGGGCAGGAAACAGCGCTGCCGTATTGGAGGATCTTGGCGCCGGAATTTTTAATAAAGTCGACGTTGACGTCTTCATAGCACAGGGAGTTGTTGGCCTCCTGGTTAACGGCGAAATGCCGCTGGCCGTCCGGCTCGATGCAGACGATGGAAACAGAGGTGGCCACGCTGGGATCCTCCACCACGCCCTGGGTATTGACTCCGGCGTCCTTCAGGTTGGCCCAGATGGGGTTCGCGAAGGTATCGGTTCCCACCTTACAGACAACGCCAGCCTCCAGCCCCATTTTCTGGCAGTCGATGGCGGTATTCACCGCGTCGCCTCCCGAATGGGACATAATAGAATCCAAGGTGATGGCGTCCCTGTCAAACAGTTCCCGCACCATGGGTTTGAGCAGCACGTCGCTGCAAGCCAATCCAATTGTAACAATATCCAATGCCATAAGTACCATCCTTTTCTTATTTTTAGGCGCTTATATAATGTAAAAGCAACTATGTGTACTTAAACAGTTCTATCATAAGATATCCTCATTTTTTTGTCAATAAGGGTTCATTTCTTTTCATGACTTCCAAAAATTTTTGACTTTTAGCACAAACATTTACCGACAAAATTAGGGAAAATACTAAAACAGTCTTTACAACCCCTCCAAATCTTAATATTTTATGTATTTTCCCACTATTTTTCTGAAAACGCCAAATCTATGCTATAATGTAGGTAATCACACCGCTATCTGCGGCCTAAGGAGGCCTTTTTATGGAGCAGCAACCGAAGCAATCCTATACCGATTTTATGCAGGAGCCCTCTCCCGCACCTAGTTCTCCCCCTCCGGGCAGCCCTTCCCGCGCCCCCCGTTCCTCAGAGCAGAAACAGGTCATCACCATCGTGGCGGTCCTCGCCGTGGTTGTGGCCTTTGTCCTCGTTAGCTGCCTCATCCTCTTTCACAACAATAGCGAGGATGAGGCCGGCTATATCCAGCAAATCCCTACCGCCTATGAATCCACCTATCGGGCGGGGCTTCTTTCCTCTTCCATCTGTAAGATCTATGCCCAGACCTGGGATCTAGCCCAAGGGGAAGGTTTGGACACCCAAGCCATTGTGGACAGCCTTGCAGACGAGGTGGAAGCTTCTGGATATCTCCAGCGCATCCAATCGGCGGTGGAGGAGGCGGAGGATGCCCTGTCCGACCTGCCCAGTCCAGGACAGAATCAGGAACAAATCCATGAACAGTTGCTGGGGATGAAAGCGCAGCTGGATATCCTCTCGGAGCTGGCCCTCCATCCTGAAGATTTGGATGATGAATTTGGCCAGGAATACCAAGACGCCTACAATGAGCTAACCGGCCTTGCGGCAAAGATGCGGGAACTTCTGCCGGATCTTCCCAACTTAAACTCCCTGGAAAGCGATATCATGTTTCCCATTGTATCAGACGATGCAAACGCCCAGTAAACACTGGGCGTTTGCCTTTTCCGGTAGAAACTATCCTCCCAATTTTATGGTTTTCTCCTGATTTTTCTCTCTTATCCCAGTGAAATCATGTAAGAAATCACCAAGAAATTAGGGGAGAAATTTCACAGTTTCCTGATTGTTATCGGGGCCTATTTCCTTTATAATGAAGGTACATGCTGTGTTCTTACGCTTTTAAGGATATCAGAAACGGACAGACAAAAATGAAAGGGGTAATCTCTATGGCAAATCCAAAAATTGGCATCCGGCCCATCATCGACGGACGAAGATTGGGCGTCCGGGAATCCCTAGAGGAAAAGACAATGGCAATGGCCCATGCCGCTGCCGCTTTGATCAGTGAAAACTGCCGTTATGCTGACGGCACTCCAGTGGAATGCGTCATTGCGGACACCACCATTGGCGGCTGTAAAGAGGCTGCTCTCTGCGCCGAAAAATTTGCCGTCAACAACGTGTGCGCTACCCTGTCCGTCACCCCCTGCTGGTGCTACGGCTCCGAGACCATGGATACCGATCCCCTGACCATTAAGGCTGTCTGGGGCTTTAACGGGACTGAGCGCCCCGGCGCCGTCTATCTGGCCTGTGTCATGGCCGCTCATAACCAGCGCGGCCTTCCCGCCTTTTCCATCTATGGCCATGATGTCCAGGACATTGAGGATAATTCCATCCCCGAGGATGTAAAGGAAAAGATCATCCGCTTTGCCAAAGGCGCCATTGCCGTCGGCGAAATGCGGGGCAAATCCTACATCAACCTGGGTTCTGTTTCTATGGGTATTATGGGCGCTTTCTGCGACCCCGCTTTCTTCCAGAAGTATCTGGGCATCCGTCCGGAATGGGTGGATATGAGTGAAGTTTCCCGCCGGGTAAAGTTGGGGATCTACGACCACGAAGAATACGAAAAGGCACTGAAGTGGGTCAAAGAGCACTGCAAGGAGGGCTTTGACAACAACGCTCCTGAGGTACAGCACTCCCGGCAGCAGAAAGACGAAGAGTGGGAGTTTGTGGTCAAGATGACCCTCATCTGCCGGGACATTTTCCACGGCAATCCCAAGCTGTATGATATGGGTTGGTATGAGGAAAGTTTGGGCCGCAACGGTCTGCTGGGTGGTTTCCAGGGCCAGCGGATGTGGTCCGACTGGCAGCCCAACGGCGACTTTACCGAGGCTATGCTCAACACCACCTTTGACTGGAACGGAATCAAGCAGCCCACCATCTTCGCCACCGAAAACGATACCCTCAACGCCACCTCCATGCTCTTCGGCCATCTGCTCACCGGCTGCGCTTCCATCTTTGCCGATGTGCGCACCTATTGGAGCCCTGACGCTGTGAAGCGGGTCACCGGCTGGCAGCCGGAGGGCCGGGCGGAAAACGGCTTTATCCATCTCATCAACTCCGGCGCAGCGGCGCTGGATGCTACCGGCAAATCTAAAGACGCCGGCGGCAACCCTGTCATGAAGCCCTGGTGGGAGATGACCCAGGCCGATGCAGACGCCTGTCTGGAAGCCACCGATTGGTGCCCGGCCAGCCTGGGCTACTTCCGTGGAGGCGGTTTCTCCTCCCACTTTAAGACCAGCGCGGAGATGCCTGTCACCATGATGCGTCTCAATCTTATCGACGGATTAGGCCCGGTGCTCCAGATCGCTGAGGGCTACACCGTCACCCTGCCCGACGAAGTACACAATATCCTGGACAAACGGACCGATCCCACCTGGCCCACCACCTGGTTCGCTCCCCGACTCACCGGCGAAGGCGCCTTTACCGACGTCTATTCCGTGATGGCCAACTGGGGCGCAAACCACGGCTCCCTCACCTACGGCCATGTGGGCGCCGACCTGATCACCCTGGCTTCCATGCTGCGGATTCCGGTGGCGCTGCACAACGTGCCCCGGGAGAAGATTTTCCGGCCCCATGCCTGGAGCGCTTTCGGCACCCAGGATCTGGAGTCTGCCGATTACAGAGCCTGCAGCACCTACGGCCCTCTTTACAAATAAGGTTACAACGAAAAGCGGCGTGTTTTTAACACGCCGCTTTTTTGCTGGGAGCGGCAGGGATAGCTGTCATGAACAAAAGGGGTGGACCTTCTAGGTCCGCCCCTTTTTATGTGATGTGATCGGATGTTACCGGACAGCGGGGACCTCCCCAATATAGTTTGCGGCCTCCACCGCCGCCACGGCCCCGTCCGCCGCCGCCGTCACCAGCTGCCGCACCGACTTGGTTCGGGTATCTCCGGCGGCAAACACACCGGGGATGTTGGTTTTGCAGTCCTCCCCCGCTTTGATGTAACCGCCTTCATCCACAGCCACTGCCGGGGAAAACAGCTGGTTTTTCGCCACCAGTCCCACGGCGATAAAGATGCCTTGGCAGGGGATGACAGAACTTTCTCCTGTCTTTTTATTTTTTATCTCCACCGATTCCACCGTATTTTCTCCCTGGATCTGCTGCACCAC
>NZ_CBDTOK010000044.1:0-9730 GCF_965361945.1 Zongyangia sp.
CTCCTGCCGGACATTGGTGTTTTCCATCTCTTTACCTCCCTTGTAACTTTAGCGCCCTTTTTCGGGATATGAAAAAAGGCGCCAACCCTTCAGCCTGTTGGCTGAGAGATTGACGCCTTTGGCACTCTGATTTTTGCCGGATATGAAAATGGCGCCCTTTTTGAAAAATCTCATTTCAAAAAGGGCGCTGTGGATTTCTAAAGGATCTGGGGGTTCGAATCCTGTCAGCTTCTGTGAACCCCCCGTTTGGATCTTTTGTTTTACCTCTGAATTTTGAGGGCCAAAAATCTCCGAAAAGCCCGATACCATCGGCATTTCTGCCGATGGTATCCAAAGTGGGTATTCTTTTTGGTGCCGGTGGCGGGGGTCGAACCCGCACCCTGTTGCCAGGACTGGATTTTGAGTCCAGCACGTCTGCCAATTCCATCACACCGGCCTATTCGTGATAGCCTTTATATTATACAAAAATTACAGTCCAGAATCAAGAGGCAATTGAAAAAAAGTAAAATCTCCGAAGAAGATTCTTCGGAGATTTTACCGTTCATTTTCGCCTGTACTATAATTTAACCATTTTATCTGGTTTCATTCCACAGATAGAGCATCAGTCTCCTCGGCCTGTTGACACCTGATAATCTGATAAGCCTCACCTATTTTCCCAAATCCAGCTGTATGTAGGAAACCCCTGCCAGATCTCGCTTGATCTCAAAATTCAATATCAGTAATTGTTATTATTATAATAACTTTTCCTTTCTACTTTGTCAACTATTTTCGAAATAATAAATTGTGCCTGCTGTTTGAAAGATATGCAAGTTATTCTCATCCCTTTCCACGCTAGATTTCTTTGGGATATTCGTTTTTTTACGAGAGTCCTTTCTATCTTTCACAGAATTTGACTTGATTTTCCTGTGTGCTGCCTCCATAATAATAGATAAGCTTTCATCTAATTTGAAAAGGAGGAATCAATATGGATAGTTCCACAAGTCGTTCTCTCCGCCCCGGATTATTTTTCCGAAGGGAGCTCTTCAAAATCTTTTGGATCTCCCTCGTGATTTTTTTCCTGTGCTGGGCTGTCTCCTATTTTGTCTTTTACAGCAATCAGGATCTGACCGCAGGGTTGTTCAATACCATCTCCCAGATGTTTCAGGAAAACGGTGTCTATACCGAAAGCGGTGGTATTTCTTTTTTTGCATTGCTTTTTAACAATATTCGGGCATCAGCACTGATGGCCATTTTGGGAATTATTCCCTTTTTGTTCCTTCCGGCTATCATTCTTGGTTATAATGCGGTAATTATCGGCATTGCCTGTGCCTTTTCTATGGCAATGGGAACCGGGGTATCCTTCTTGGTTCTGGCGCTGCTGCCCCATGGTATCTTTGAAATCCCGGCTTTGATTCTCTCTGCCGCCCTGGGCATTTATCTGTGTAAGGAACTGGTTAAAAAATTGGTGGGAAGAAGCAGGCTGGCCTCCTTCAGCGGCGTTTTTCTCTCTATGCTTCGCTTTTATCTCTGCGTTATTCTGCCTCTCCTTGTCGTGGCAGCTCTGGTGGAAACTTATATCACCCCCTGGTTGCTGACAACATTGCTGTAAAACATATAAAAAGAGCCTGCTTTTAGCAGGCTCTTTTTATATGACACGGATCTTTTTAGTCTCCCATGCTGATGCCCAAATCCCGGGCGGACTGAATAAGCTCACAGTCCACCGGCACTTTTTTCAACTTGCCTGCCACCTCGCTGAGAGGAACAGGTACAATGCATCCGTTTTGCAGTGCCACCATATTGCCAAACTTTTCTTCTTTGATGAGCTGGGCCGCCGCTGTTCCCAAACGGGTGGAAAGCACACGGTCGTAGGCGCAGGGGCTGCCGCCTCTCTGGAAATGTCCTGGAATGGTGACCCGGATCTCCTGTCCGGTTCTCTCTCCCAGTTCGCGGGCAAGCCGGTAAGAAATGGAGGGTTCCACCATCTGGGCGCGGGAAGCCTTGAATTCTTTCTTGGACATTTTTGCTTCTTCTTTAGAGAGGGCTCCCTCCGCTACTGCCAGAATAGAAAATCCTTTTCCAGCCTTGTTGCGGTCTTTGATCACCTTGGCTACCTTGTCTGCATCATAGGGGATTTCGGGGAGCAGAATGACGTCTGCCCCTCCGGCAATGCCGGCATGAAGGGTCAGCCAGCCCACCTTGTGGCCCATAATTTCTACGATGAACACCCTGCCGTGGGAGGTAGCTGTGGTGTGGATACAGTCGAGAACATTGGTCGCGATGTCCACAGCGCTTTGGAATCCAAAGGTAGCGTCTGTTCCCCACAGGTCATTGTCAATGGTCTTAGGCAGCGTCACCACATTGATCCCCTCTTGGCTCAGGAGATTGGCTGTTTTATGGGTCCCGTTGCCTCCCAAAATGACCAGACAGTCAAATTTCATCTTTTTGCAGGTTTCCTTCATGCGGGCCAATTTGTGTACATTGTTTTCATCCGGCACCTGCATCAGTTTAAAGGGCTGCCGAGAGGTGCCCAAAATTGTACCGCCCCGGGTCAGAATCCCTGAAAACTCCGATTCTTTCATGGGATGGCAGTCTCCCTCAATCAGTCCACGGTATCCGTCCCGAATGCCGTAGATCTCCACATCCTTCCCCATCTCATGATATAAGGCTTTTGCCACGCCTCGCAGTGCCGCATTGAGTCCCTGGCAGTCTCCGCCGCTTGTGAGCATACCAATTCTTTTCATAGGATTCATCCTTTCTTTTTCATACGCTCTGATCTCGTAGAATATTAAATCCTTGTCTACTTCAAGTATAAGATATAAATATAGGAATATCAACTAAAAATTTCTTTTTTACCTTCTTTATTCTGTCCATTTCTCTGTGCTCTCAATGAAATAAATACCAAATCTCTCATGAAAAAGCGTCCGGATTCCCACCGGACGCCTTTATCCTGTCAGCTGCTGGCGCAGGCTGCCCAATATTTTCTTTTCCCTTCGGGAAACCTGAACCTGGGTCATTCCCAACACTTTTGCCACCTCAGTCTGGGTTTTCCCGCCAAAATAGCGCATGACAATCAGCTTCCGATCCCGTGCATCCAGAGTGGTGATCACCTCCCGCAAAGATAAAAGATCTGACACATTCTCTTCATGGGAGGCAACGGGGATATCAAATTGTCCTCCACCCTCCTCCTCGTTTTCCGTCAAGGAGACCGGCGGCTGGGCAGCGCCTACCGCCTCCACCACAGCGGCCGCATCGACCTGCAGCTGCTGGGCCAATTCGGATACGGTAGGTTCTCGGCCTAATTTCACCGCCATCTGCTCCCGGGTTCTGACACATTTGAGGGAGAGCTCTTTGAGGGTACGCCCCACCTTTACACTGCCTCCATCCCGAAACAGCCGTTTCATCTCTCCCAGGATGACTGGCACTGCATAGGTGGAAAATTTGACCCCCCGCTGGGTGTCAAAGGCGTCTGCCGCTTTGATGAGCCCCATGCAGCCTGCTTGGAACAGATCGTCGTATTCAATGCCACGCCCCTTAAATCGATGGGCGCAGGAGTGGACCAGCCCCAGGTTGTTTTCAATCACCTGTTCCCGGGAACTTTCCTGTGTTTTCAAAGCCATGCCCCCTGTCCAAAGTTATGTAGAGGCATCTTATTTTCCCTTTTCCCCTATTTTTTTGGTTAGGGTAACTACTGTTCCTTTGCCCAAGGTGGAACGGACAGTGACTTTATCCATAAAGGATTCCATAACAGAAAACCCCAGTCCAGCCCTCTCTTCTCCTGGTGCGGTGGTAAAAAGAGGCTCCATGGCCTGCTTGACATCCGCAATACCGCAACCCCGATCCTTGATCTTGATCATGAATACCCGATTCTCTAATACCCGGGTCTCGATATAGATGGTGCCTATGGTGTCCCGGTAGGCGTGGACAATACAGTTGGTCACCGCCTCGCTGACCGCCGTCTTAATATCGGCGATCTCCGCCACTGTCGGATCCAGCTGGGCTGCAAACGCAGCTACAGCAGAGCGTGCGAATCCTTCGTTGACAGATTTTCCGGGTATCTTCAGTTTCATTTCATTGATGATATTCATCCCTTGCTGTCCTCCTCTATTTTTTGTCATCCATCTGCGCCACACGGTGTAATCCCGCAATCTGCATTACCTTGCGGATGTTTCCATGGGCACCCTGTATCCTTACCTCCCCGCCAAAGGACTTCATCAGCCGTACCCGGCCCATGACCAGCCCAATGCCGGAGCTATCCATAAACCCTACATCAGAAAAGTCTAAAATCATGGTTTTCGGCCGTACCCGTTCGGCCACTCTATCGATCTCCTCCCGCAGTTCCCCGGCACAATGATGGTCAATTTCGCCAATGAGAAATACCATCATCAGCTCCTGGGATGTCTCTATTCTCAGCATTTTGCTTCCCCTCCTTATTGCCACACATTATTGTACTGCTTGTCCTCATTTACCATGTTATCCGGCGTCCCAATGACGGCAAACACAAAAATCCGATACCATATCTCTATGGTATCGGATTTCCCATAAAATATTGGTCGAAGCAGGTTCGCCCTTTTGCTCTTCTTTTATCGATTTTGGAGGATTGCCGTCATCTTTTCCCGCATGGAGGTGGCAAGATAGAGAGAGCCGCAGATAAAAAGGGCATCCTCTGGCAAAAGCCCTTCCATAGCAAAGGAAATCGCTGCGTCATAGCTTTCAAAGGCTTCCGTCTCCTGACAATAGGGCCGAACCAAATCTGCCAGCACCTTGGGGTCTAAAGCTCGGGGATTTTCCGGCCGGATGGCGGCAAATTTCTTCACATGGGGCGCCATGAGGGCAGCGCAGGCCTGGTAATCCTTATCAGAAAGCATACCCATGATAACGGTAACCTTTTTATCCAAAGACGCCACCACCCTCTCCATGGCCTCCATGCCAGACAGGTTATGCGCCCCATCCAGGACAATAAGGGGCGAGCGGCTGAGCACCTCCATCCGGGCCGGAAAGCGGACTGAGGCCAATCCTTCTTTGATGGCGGTATCAGAAAGAGCATATCCCTTACTCCGAAGGGCCAAAAGGGTCTCCACAGCGGTGATGGCGTTGGCGATTTGGTGCTGCCCCGCCATCGAAAGCTCCAGCTCCATGTCCCGGTACACAAACCGGGAGCCCAGCATATTCTCTTCCAATATCTCCGCAGAGGCAAAGTTGCCCATCATGAAAAGGTTCTCGTTTTCAGCGGCATGCTCCATAATCACCGCCAACGCCTCCGGCTCCTGAAGAGGATAACAGACGGTAATGCCGTGGGGCTTGATGATCCCGCATTTTTCCATAGCGATTTGGGAAAGGGTATGGCCCAATATCTCCACATGATCCAGGCTGATGGAACAGATCACCGACGCTTCCGGTGTGCCAATAACGTTGGTGGCATCGAATCTTCCTCCCAATCCCACCTCCAGGCAGACAATGTCGCAGCCCCGCTCATAAAACCAAAGAAAGGCCGCCGCCGTAATAGCCTCAAACTCCGTGATAATCTCATCCTTGGCCGCCATGGCTTCGATCTCCGGCCGCACCCGGTCCATAAGGGCGGAGAGCTCATCTTTGCCGATCATTTCCCCGTCAATCTGCATCCGCTCCCGAAACTCCACCACATAAGGGGAGATATACTGCCCGGTCCGGTATCCCGCTTTGGATAGGGCGGCCGCGATCATCGAGGTGGTAGATCCTTTCCCATTGGTCCCTGCCACATGGATAAACTTGAGCTTATCCTGGGGATTTCCCAGCCGCTCTAACAAGATGCGGATTCTCTCCAATCCCGGCCGCGAGCCAAACCGGAGCAGTGAATGGATATACTGCAGTGTTTCTTTATAGTTCATGGCTTCTCCTCACCAAAAGAGGCCAGCCCATCCGGCCGGCCTCTCTTTTGTTCTGTTATTTTCTAGAGTGCTTTGAGGCTTTCCTCAATCTTAGCAAGGCGCTCTTTGGATTTCGCCAGCTTGTCTCTAATTTGGTTCACCACATGTTCCGGCGCTTTGGAGACGAAGTTTTCATTTTGCAGCTTCTGCTCGTTCATGGCAATGTCTTTTTCGCAGGAAGCCTTTTCCTTCTGGAGCCTTGCCCGCTCCTTCTCCTTATCCACCAGCTCATCCATGGGGATCAGGGCACGGGCAGCATCGGTGATGACCTGTACGGCCCCTTCTACCTGGAAGGATTCCGCTACCTCCACGTCAGAGGCGGAAGCCAGACGCTCTATAAACATCTTGCACTGGGTGAAAACATCCACAAACTTTGTCTCAATAAAGACACGGGCTTTTTTCTTGGGAGGTACGTTCATCTGGGCCCGGCAGTTACGGATGGCACGGATCATCTCCATAATCTTGGTAAAGTCCTTTTCCTCCGTCTCAAAGCAGAGAGCAGGATCAAATACCGGCCAGGGGGAAACCATAATGCTCTCGCCCTCATGGGGCAGAGCCTGCCAAATTTCCTCGGTGATAAACGGCATAAAGGGATGCAGCAGTTTCAGGATGCCGTTCATCACATAGACCAGCACCTGCTGAGCTGCCAGAGCAGTCTCCCCTCCAGCCTGCAGGCGGGTTTTGGTCAGCTCAATATACCAGTCGCAGAAGATATCCCAGACAAAATCATATAGCTTCTGGACCGCGATGCCCAGCTCAAATTTATCCAGGTTATCGGTGACCTCTTTGACCAGGTTGTTATAGATGGAAAGGACCCATTTGTCCTCAATGCAAAGCTCGCCCGGGAGCTCCGGCTTTGTCAGCTCGTCGGAAAGGTTCATCAAAATAAACCGGGAAGCATTCCACAATTTATTGGCAAAGTTACGGCTGGCATTGACCTTATCCTCCGAAAAACGCATATCATTGCCGGGGCTGTTGCCGGTGGCCAGCGTAAAGCGCAGGGCGTCGGCGCCGTACTGGTCGATGATTTGCAGCGGATCAATACCATTGCCCAAGGATTTGCTCATCTTGCGGCCCTGGGCATCCCGTACCAGACCGTGGATCAGTACCGTCTTAAAGGGCACTTCTCCCATGTGCTCCAGTCCCGAGAAGATCATCCGAGCCACCCAGAAGAAGATGATGTCATAACCGGTAACCAGGGTGTCGGTGGGATAGAAGTATTTCAGTTCCTCCGTCTGTTTCGGCCACCCCAAGGTAGAGAAGGGCCACAGGGCAGAGGAAAACCAGGTATCCAGGGTATCCGGATCCTGGGTCAGATGGGTACTGCCGCATTTGGGACAGGTCTTAGGCTCATCCATGGCGACTACAGTTTCTCCGCAGTCGTCACAATACCAGGCCGGGATTCTGTGTCCCCACCAAAGCTGACGGGAGATACACCAATCCTTGATGTTCTCCATCCAGTGGTAATAAATCTTGTCAAAGCGCTCGGGGACAAACTTGGTCTTGCCCTCCTTCACCGCTTCCACAGCAGGCTTTGCCAGAGGCTCCATCTTGACAAACCACTGTTTGGAAACTCTCGGTTCCACCGTGGTATGGCAGCGATAGCAGGAACCTACATTGTGGGCATGATCTTCCACCCGGACCAGATATCCCTGTTTGTCCAGTTCCTCAACAATCCGTTTTCTAGCCTCATAGCGGTCCAAGCCTGCATACTCGCCGGCATTTTCATTCATGGTAGCGTCATCGTTCATAATGTTGATGACAGGCAGATGGTGCCGCAGTCCCACCTCAAAGTCGTTGGGATCGTGGGCTGGGGTGATCTTAACTACGCCGGTTCCAAAATCCATCTCCACGTAGCTGTCCGCCACGATGGGGATTTCCCTGTCGGTCAGGGGGAGTTTCACCATCTTGCCCACCAGATGTTTATACCGCTCGTCGTCGGGATGGACGGCCACCGCAGTATCGCCTAACATGGTTTCCGGACGGGTGGTAGCAAGTTCAACAAACTGGTCAGTGCCCACAATGGGATAGCGCAGATGCCAGAAGTGGCCCGCCTGCTCCTCATATTCTACCTCGGCATCCGAGATGGAGGTTAAGCAGTGGGGGCACCAGTTAATGATTCTTTCACCCCGATAGATGAGGCCTTTGTTATAAAGGTTGACAAATACGGTTTTGACCGCTTCGGAACAGCCTTCATCCAACGTAAAACGTTCCCTCTCCCAGTCGCAGGAGGAGCCCAGTTTTTTCAGCTGTTCGATAATGGTGCCGCCGTACTGTTCTTTCCATTTCCAGGCCCGCTCTAAAAAGCCTTCCCGGCCCAAGTCCTCCTTGGTCAGGCCCTCTTTCTTCATGGCCTCTACAATCTTGGCCTCAGTTGCAATGGAGGCATGGTCGGTACCCGGCATCCACAGGGTAGAATATCCCTGCATCCTCCGGTAGCGGATCAGGATATCCTGCAGTGTTTCATCCAGGGCATGCCCCATATGAAGGACGCCGGTGATGTTTGGCGGCGGAATGACGATGGTATATGGTTTTTTGTTATGATCCACCTCAGCGTGAAAATATCCGCCGGCAAGCCAGAAGTCGTAGGTCTTGTCCTCCACCTGCTTGGGATCATACACCTTGCCTAATTCTTTTGCCATGTTGATGATTCCCTCCCATTTTTATCCGCCGGAATGGCCCGGCTTCCCTTATCAAAATACGCGCCATACCGGCGCGCAGGGATTTGCAAATCTTTGCGCTTTGGCTTTCGCCCGTCTTTCTCATTCCGCGAGACAAAACAAAAGCCATTCTTATGCGCAAAATACTAAATTATATTATCCCTTAGGAAGCCCCTGGTGTCAAGTGGAATTTCTGGACTTTCCCCCATCAGAGCACTCCAATATTCCGCGATTTCAAAAGCGGGCAGGAATTGTTCTCCTGCCCGCTTTTGAAAGATGACTTATTTTTCGATCATAGTCCGCCACAGACCGTGGAGATTGCAGTATGCATAAGCTGAAACCGGCTCGTCGTCTGTCAGGGCAAACTCTGCTTTTGGCGCCTCGTCAGGACACAGCCCCTTTCTCTGGCCGCCGTGCTTTGTCTCCAGGTAGATCCACTGGATAGAGTGCTCTTCGGTCATGGGATGATGGGTGCTGCCTACCTCTACAGAAACCTTGTCGCCTTCTACCTTGACCACCGGCAGGTGTTTTTCCCCTGCTGCCTCGGTGGAGTTAGCTACCAGTTCCTGCATAGGCTCACCACAACAGATGATGGGAACCCCCGCGTTGTGGATCATTCCCACCAGGTTGCCACAATGCTTACAGATGAAAAATCTTTGATCGTGCTGTGCCATAGGTATATCTCCTTTCTCTTTAGGACAACATGTCCAAAATTTCCTGTTTGCTTTTCGTCCCCACCGCATTTTTCACAATTTGGCCGTCTTTCACCACCAGCAGGGTAGGAATACTCATGACGCCATAGCGGGCAGCAAGCTCCGGCTCATCGTCTACGTTAACCTTGCCCACCTTGACCCTTTCCGCCGTTTCCTCTGCTACCTGGTCAATAATAGGAGCCACCGCCCGGCAGGGTCCGCACCAAGGCGCCCAGAAATCCACCAGCACCGTCTTTTTCGCGTGGAGGACTTCCTCCTCAAAGTTTTCTTTGGTAAAGTTTTGAATTTTCATTGCCTTTCTCCTTTGGATCTATTTTCTCTCTGGTAGTGTGCCCATTCCAAGGAGATTTAGCAAAATGGATGCCTATTCTTTCGTTTCTCTTGATTGCTGGGGAATCGATTCCTGGGAGGTGTTTTCTTCCTGCAGCGCATCCTGCAAAAGCTTGCGCATAGGTGAAGATGTAGGAACATCTCC
>NZ_CBDTOK010000045.1:0-9492 GCF_965361945.1 Zongyangia sp.
ATCTTCCCAAACGCTTTTGGCAAAAGCGATGGCGCTTTCGGTATCCACCGCGGCGATTTTTCCCGTGTCTACTGTGATGATCCCCCCTGACGCCGAGAGAAGCACCGAAAAGTACCGGGACTCATAGGGAAGCTCCGGGGATATATCCATATGCTCCCGTCCGCCTGGCGGTGGGCCATCACCTTTCTGGGGGAATCTGCCTCCATTTTCCTGCAGGAGGGCCAGGGTGTATAAAACATCCTTCTCCAAATACGGCACCGCCTATGAGAAAACCATTCAGCCCAACTACCAAGGAGGTATTTTGCATGCTTGATTCCCTGTTCCGTGGGATCTTTGACACCGATATGACCACCGTCATCCCGGTTTCCCAATTTTTGCTCTGTGTGGGATGCGCCCTGGTCATTGGCCTTTTCCTGGCCTTCACCTATATGTACAAGACCCGCTATACCAAAAGCTTCGTGGTCACCCTGGCGCTGCTGCCGGCGGTGGTCTGCGTGGTCATTATGATGGTCAACGGCAACGTAGGGGCCGGTGTGGCTGTAGCCGGCGCTTTCAGCCTGGTGCGTTTCCGCTCCGTCCCCGGCACCGCCAAGGAAATCGGCATCCTCTTTCTGGCCATGGCCGCTGGTCTCATCACCGGTATGGGATATTTGGGCTACGCCCTCCTCTTTGCGGTTATCCTGGGCCTGATCACCCTGCTCTACAGCCACCTTGACTTCGGCTCCCGAAAAAAAGACACACTTTACAAGACCCTGCACATCACCATCCCCGAGGACCTGGACTATACCGGCGTATTTGAGGATCTGCTGAAGACCTATACCTCCTCCTGGGAGCTTGTGCAGGTGAAAACCACCAACATGGGCAGCCTTTACCGGCTGACCTACAACCTTACCCTGCGTCGGGCCAATTCGGAGCGGGAACTCATTGACCAGCTCCGCTGCCGCAACGGCAATCTGGAAATTACCATGTCCAAGCAGGAAACCACGGTTTACGAACTGTAAAAGGAGAACACTGATGAAACTATATGAGCTTTGGGCTTTGGGACTGGCTCTCATGGTCATGTTGGCCGGATGCGGCGCGGAAGAAAGCTCTTCTTCCTCTTCTACCTCCTCCGGCGCTTCGGCCTCCACCGTTTCCCAGAGTGAAGAATATAACACCGAGATGTTTACCGACCGGGACTTTGAAATCGGCTATGATGAGGAGCAGAGCGCCCTGATCCAGCTGGACGGCGACAGCGCCCAATGCGATTCTGACGCCGTCAGCATTTCGGGCAGCACCGTCACCATCACCGATGAGGGCACCTACATTCTCACCGGCACCCTGGATGACGGCATGGTCATCATAGAGGCCCAGGATACCGACAAACTGCATCTGGTGCTGGATGGCGTCACCATCCACAACGACACCTCAGCGGCACTGTATATCCGGGAGGCTGACAAGGTCTTTGTCACCACCACCCAAGATTCGGAAAACACCCTCTCTAACGGCGGGGAATATGTGGCCATCGACGACAATAACATCGACGGCGTCATCTTTTCCAAAGGGGATCTGACCCTCAACGGCGCCGGCACCCTTGTCATCAACGCCGCTGCCGGCCACGGGGTGGTTTCCAAGGATGACCTGGTCATCACCAGCGGCACCTATGACATTACTTCTGCGAGCCATGGGCTGTCCGGCAAGGACAGCGTCCGCATCGCAGGCGGCGCCTTCACCATCACCTCCGGCAAGGACGGCGTCCAGGCGGAAAATGCCGATGACACCACCCTGGGCTTTCTTTATATCGCCGACGGCACCTTTGACATCAACGCCCAGGGAGACGGCCTCAGCGCAGGGAATTATCTACAGGCTGAGGGCGGCAGCTACACCCTGCTCACCGGTGGCGGCAGCGCAAACGCCACCTCCCAGAGCAACGACTTCTTCGGCGCGGCGGCCTCCACCGAGGACACTGTCAGCATGAAGGGGATCAAGGCCACCGGAGATCTTCTCATCAGCGGCGGCACCTTCTCCATTGATTCCGCCGACGATAGCCTCCACTCCAATGCCAATGTCACCGTCTCGGGCGGAGACTTCGAAATCGCCACCGGAGACGACGGCGTCCATGCCGACGCCAATGTGACCATTTCGGCAGGCACTCTCCTCATTACCGAAAGCTATGAAGGCATTGAGGGCCAGAGCATCGACATCACCGGAGGAGATATCGACCTGACCTCCAGCGACGACGGCCTTAACGCCGCCGGCGGCAACGATCAAAGCGGCTTTGCTTCCTTCGGCGAGGGCGGTCATCGCGGTGCCGACGCCTTTGCCGCCGACGAAAACGCCTATATCCACATTGCGGGAGGCACTCTCCGCATCGATGCTTCCGGCGACGGCATTGACTCCAACGGCAGCCTTACCGTTTCCGGCGGCGAAACCTATCTGTCCGGACCGGACAATGGCGGCAACGGCGCTTTGGACTATGCCTCTGACGCTGAGATCACCGGCGGCATCTTTGTGGCGGCCGGCGCTTCCCAGATGGCCCAGAACTTCAGCTCCACCTCCACCCAAGGGGTGATGATGGTCAACGTCAGCTCCCAGCAGGCGGGCAGCGCCATCACTCTCACCGATCAAAATGGCCAGGAGCTTATTTCCTGGACCGCCGACAAAGCTTTTGACTCTGTCATTCTCAGCTGCCCGGAGATTCTGGAAGGGGAAACCTACACCCTGTCAGTGGGCGGCACCGAAACCCAGATTACCATGGACTCCCTGGTCTATGGCTCCGGCGGCATGGGCGGTATGCCTGGCGGCGGTATGGGCGCTCCGCCTGATGGGATGGGCGGCGGCCCTGGTGGAGGCGGCGCCGCTCCCACCGGCACTCCCTAACCAATTGTATTTTGCCTCCCTGTCCCTCTGGAAATTTTATTGATCTTTGGGTAAAATAAGAGGGAAGAAGGGAGTTGATTCCATGAACCTGCTTCTCAGCGATCTAGCCTTAGCAAAAAATTTGCCGGAACGGCCTGAAAACCGCTATGTAGATTTATCCGGCCTTTCCATCGCAAACTGCATTGGCTGCTTTGGATGCTGGACCAAAACCCCAGGCAGATGTGTCATCCGGGATGATGCCACTGCCATCTATCCCCTTATTGCTCAAAGCCGCCGGATTATCTATGTCAGCCGGATCCGCTACGGTTCTTATGATATTCCGATGAAAACCATGCTGGAACGAGCCATACCCATCCAGCAAGCATTTATCCGACTCTATCACGGGGAGACCCATCATGTCCAGCGGCAGGTGGCTCAGAAAGATGCAGTTATCATTATCTATGGAAAAACTTCCAAAGAAGAACGGGATATCTTCCGTCATCTGGTGGCACGAAACGCCAACAATATGCTGTTTAAAAGCTGGCGTATCCTTTTTGTTCCTCAGGAGCAACTGGAGGAAACGATCCGAAAGGAGGTGGACAAATGGGAACGATGATGATAGTCAATGGAAGTCCCCGGGCGCCACGTTCCAATTCCAAACGGTACGGAGAGATATTTGCCCACTTTTGGGGGGAGGATGTGGATGAATACAGCGTTACTACCCGCAAACACCAGGAAGCATGCCGGGAAATAGAAAATCACGATCATCTGCTCCTGGTTTTTCCCCTCTATGTCGACAGCCTTCCTGTTACCCTGATGGAGCTGATGAAGAAGATGGAAAACTACCCCTTTCAGAAAAGGCCCGCCATCCATGTCCTGATTAACTGCGGCTTCCTCGAGCCGGAACAAAACCTGGTGGCATTGGATATAGTCCGGCTGTTCTGTAAGGAGCAGGGCTTTCCCTTTGGCATGGCCCTTTGTATTGGTTCCGGAGAGGCAATTCTCTCCACCCCCTTTTCCTTTTTTGTCAAGCGGAAGATTAGACGGCTGGCAAGGGGAATCCATCTGGGAAAGTCAGAGGTGCTCAAGGTAACCATGCCTATCTCAAAAAAAATGTTTCTCAGCGCCTCCACCTCCTACTGGCTTCGGCGGGGAGAGAAAAATGGTATCGATCTCAATCAAATGTCCACTATGGAAATCGAGTCCAACACAACTTTGGAATAATCTTCCAGACTACTGTCGCGGATCAGATGTATATTGAAAGCAAATCTTCCGTGAAAGAATCTGGTAGAAAGGAAAGAAAGATATTGTCAAAGCTTCGCTATTCCCTATGGAGGGATAGCATGTACTTGACAGAATAGCCGGCGGCGAATCTGTGTTCTCCACATGGACATTTATAAATAGATCCATAAACGTACTACAATGGGTCAATTCTTCCCCCATCTCAAGAAAAGATAAAATTTTACCAGGAGCCAAAATCTTGGCTCCTGGTTTTTTCTGCATCAAAAATCCCCGCCAAGTGGTATTTCGGCGGGGATTCTTTTATTTCTCTGGCCGCTATCATTTTCCTTTGGGCAAGGTTCTGATTCCGTCAATGAGAAAAAAGAGATGGAGAAGGAGCAGCCCGCCAAAAATGGCAAGCTGGGAGATCGGGGTCATGGCACAGGCGACACCGCTGCCCTGGCGGATCAGGTTATAGACGCAAATGCCCCCGTAGCCGCAACCCATGAGAATATATGCTCCAGAAACAAGGCGCCGTCTTCCCCCCGCTACATGGATTAAACTCACCAGTATCACCGCCACACTAATTCCCAAGCCGCAGAAAAATAACAAAGTGGACAATATCAGCTGCATTTTCTCCTCCTATACCGGACAGAACCCGCTGCCCATGCTCATCCAAATCCCAACTCCCAACAAAATCGCCGCTGCGGCCACCGCCACCCAGCGGAGGATCTGCCATTTTTTCTCCTTTGACATTCTTTTGTCTCCTCTCCCCCGGCTGGACCGCCGGGCCCTCTTTTCTTTACAGTATACCTGATCGGCGCCCCTTTGTCATTGTAAAATGGTGACAACATCCCAAAATATCCACTGTCAGAGCCTCTGGTCCTCCTCGCTGTCCTCCGCCGCCCCTGCGGTGAGCATGGCGCAGAGCAAAAAACCGCCCCAAAAGGTCAAAGATAAAATAACTGCCGAACCGATCCACAAAATTGCCATCATCCATTCCCTCCGCTCCGCCTTTTCCCGGGAAAAGGCTTATGGTAATGTTTCCTTTGCCCTTTTGATACCATCATAGAAAAAAAGCTCATTTTTGTGCAGGGATGCGCCGCTTTTTTATCCTTTCCCGACAATGGCAAAGGCCCGCGAAAGAGAGGTGGCCCCTAAAACATCCCTCTTTTGTATTGTCATCTTCCTGAGCAAAAATTTACAGAATTATTGTATAAAATGGCAATTGACACCAACCCGAATGAAGCACATAATATACATGGATAGAAATCCAATGTTAAAAACTTTTATACAGACTGTACAACTAACATGGAGACGAGAGAGGGTGTGTTTGAATGAAAAAGACGATTATTACTATCAGCCGTCAGCATGGCAGCGGCGGCCGGGAAATCGGCCGGAAGCTTGCCCAAACGCTGGACATTCCTTTCTATGACAAAGAAGTCATCACCCTGTCCGCTAAAAAAAGCGGCTATGCCCCTGAGCTTTTTGAAAAGGCGGACCAGAAAGCTACCAGCAGCCTTCTATACGCCCTGTCGATGTTCGGCACCACCGCCACCTCCTATAACCCCACTGGCTACGACGGTCTCCCCCTGGCGGATAAGCTCTTTATCGTACAGTCGGATACCATCCGTTCTATTGCGGCGGAGGGCTCCTGCGTCATTGTAGGGCGGTGCGCTGACTATGTCCTCCAGGATGATCCCAGCTGCATCAACATCTTTCTCACCTCCAGCTGGCAAAACCGTCTGCGCAGGGCTACCAGGGAGTATGAACTGGTTCCCGCCCAGGCCGAAGACATCCTTCGCAAGACGGACAAAAAACGGGCCGCCTATTATAACTTCTACACCGGGCTCAAATGGGGCGACGTGAATAATTACCATCTGTGCCTGAACACAGACGATATCGGCATTGAAAACGCAGTCAAATACATCGCCGAATATGTGAAAATTAGGAATGGCGAATAAATTTTATCCCCCTTTGAAAAGAGCAGCCGCTGCATGCGGCTGCTCTTTCTTTTTTATTCTTCTGTTTCCTTTTCCACAATGGCGATATGCAGTTCCCGGATGTCCTTTTCATCCACCTCGGCCGGACACATGGTCATCAGCTCGCTGGCATTTTGCACCTTGGGGAAGGCGATTACATCCCGGATGGAATCCTTGCCCAGCATGAGCATCACCAGACGATCCAGGCCAAAGGCCATGCCGCCATGGGGCGGTGCGCCGTACTGGAAGGCGTCGATGAGATAGCCGAACCGCTCGTGGGCCGACTCGGGGGTAAATCCCAATGCCTCGAACATCTTCTCCTGCAGCTCCGGGTCGTTGATTCGGATGGAGCCTCCGCCCACCTCACAGCCGTTGAGGACCATGTCATAAGCCAAGGCATGGACCGCCGCCGGGTCAGTTTTCAGCTTATCCACATCGGAAAGCCGGGGACAGGTAAAGGGATGATGCTTGGCTACATACCGGTCTTCCTCTTCGGAATACTCAAACTGCGGGAAGCCGGTGACCCAGAGCAGGTCAAACTTGCTCTCGTCGATGAGGGAGAGGCGTTTTGCCAGCTCACACCGCAGGGCGCCCAGGCTGTCGTAGACCACCTGTTTGTTTGCGTCCGCCACAATGAGGATCACATCCCCGGTTTTGGCGCCTACCCGCTGACGCAGGGCATTCTTCTCCTCCTCGCTGAGGAACTTCTCAAAGCTGGAGGTTTCCTTTTCGGGCGTCAGCCGGGTGTAGGCCAGGCCCTTGGCCCGGTAGGTCTTGACAAATTCCGTCAGCTTATCGATCTCTTTCCGGGAAAGGCGCTCTGCCCCGTCCGGCACCAGGATGGCTTTGACCGCGCCGCCTCCGGCAAGGGCGCCGGCAAAGACCTTGAACTCGCAGGTTTCCAGCACATCCCCCAGGTCAATAAGCTCCAATCCGAAGCGGGTGTCCGGCTTGTCGGAACCATACCGCTCCATAGCCTCCTCATAGGGGATCCGGCGGAAGGGGGTCTCAATCTCGATCCCCAGTGCCTCTTTGAAGACCCGTTTCATAAAGCCCTCATTGACCGCCATGACGTCGTCCTGGTCCACAAAGGACATCTCCAGGTCAATCTGGGTGAACTCCGGCTGCCGGTCCGCCCGCAGGTCCTCGTCCCTAAAGCAGCGGGCAATCTGCATATACCGGTCAAAGCCGGAGAGCATGAGCAGCTGCTTATACTGCTGGGGAGACTGGGGCAGGGCGTAGAATTTGCCCGGATGAACCCGGGAGGGCACCAGATAGTCCCGGGCCCCTTCCGGGGTGGATTTGATGAGCATGGGGGTTTCAATTTCTAAAAATCCGTTTTCGTCATAGTAATCCCGGGCAATCTTGACAATGCGGTGGCGCATCATCATTGCCTGCTGCATCTGAGCCCGCCGCAGATCCAGATAACGGTAGCGCAGACGGAGCTCCTCCTTGACGTTGGTCTCATCGGTGATCTCAAAGGGCGGGGTTTTGGCCTCATTGAGGATGCGCAGGTCGGTGACAAAGACCTCAATGGTTCCGGTCTTGATCTCGGTATTCACCGACTCCCTCTTGCGCACCGTGCCCTTGGCCATGAGGACGAATTCCGCCCGCACCTTGGCCGCCTTGGCCATGATAGCCCGGTCGGTGGCATCGTCAAAAGCCAGCTGGATGATGCCAGTCCGATCCCGCAGGTCGATGAAAATCAGATTGCCCAGGTCTCTTGTCTTCTGGGTAAAGCCGCACACCACCACTTCTTTTCCGATGTCAGCTTCGGAAACCTGGGTGCAGTAATGGGTCCTTTTCAGGCCCTCCATGGTATCGTTCATGTCCACTATCTCCTTTTATCTGTCAGTTACAGTAGATTTTGCAATGGCAGGTCCCCAAAGCTCTCGGCGATCTGCTGGATGGTCTCATCCTTATCCGCTTCATAGATGGCGGTGAGAAGGCCATCCTCCCCAAAGCTGACGTCAATCTGCTGGGAGGTAGCCATGTTTTTAAGCTTTGCCACCCCGGTTTCCAACTCGTTGTCCCCGATAACCAGGGTGTACCGGGCGCCGATCTTGTCGGCGTATTTCATCTGGGCCTTAAGGCTGCGGTTCATGGAGTCGCACTGGGCAAAGAAGCCCTCCTCCCGCAGACGCATGGCCAGCTCGCAGGCTTTCACCGAAGCCGCCTCTCCCATAGAGGCGATATAGATGTCGCATTTGGGCTCCTCGGGGAAGGAACATCCGGTTTTATCCATCAGCAATAATAGCCGCTCTAATCCCATGGCAAAGCCCAGAGCCGGGGTTTCCTTTCCTCCCAGCATGCCGATAAGGCCGTCATACCGGCCGCCGCCGCAGACGGTTCCCTGGGCGCCGATGTTCTCCGAGACGAACTCAAATACCGTGCGGGTGTAATAATCCAGGCCCCGGACAATGGTGGGATTGACCACAAAATCAATGCCCATGGCGGAAAGCCGGGTCTTGACCCCCTCAAAGTGATCCCGGCAGTCGTCGCAGAGGAAATCGATGATCTTCGGCGCGTTCTTGGCGATCTCCTTGCACTCCGGGTTCTTGCAGTCGAGAATCCGCATGGGGTTTTTCTCCAGCCGGCCCAGACAGGTTTCACAGAGCTTGTCCTTATATCCGTTAAAATATTCCACCAGCTTTTGATGATAGGTTGCCCGGCATTGGGGGCATCCGATGGAGTTAAGCTCCAGGCGCAGGCCTTCTACCCCCAGCACCTTAAAGATCTCGTTTGCCAGAGCGATGACCTGGGCGTCTGCGGAGGGAGCCGCTGCCCCCAGCATTTCCACCCCAAATTGGTGAAATTCCCGCAGCCTGCCAGCCTGGGGCTTCTCATAGCGGAAGCAGGAGACTACATAACTTGCCATCACCGGCAGGGCGTCTCCCAAAAGGCCGTTCTGGATGGCCGCCCGGACCACACCTGCCGTGCCCTCTGGCCGCAAGGTAATGGATCGGTTGCCCTTGTCCTGGAAGGTATACATTTCCTTTTGCACCACGTCGGTGGTATCCCCTACCGACCGGGTAAAGAGCTCGGTGTGCTCAAATACCGGGGTGCGGATTTCCTTGAATCCGAAGAGGGCCGCTGTCTCCATGGCCGTCTTCTCCAGATACTTCCACCGGCCGCTCTGGCTGGGGAGTACATCCTGGGTGCCCCGGGGGGCGTTTGTCAAAAGTGCCAATTGTCATCTCTCCTATTCTTTTATCCCCACCACCTACCGGTGGGGGACATCGCGTTGTGGCATCGTTCGAGGCAAAAGCACGGGCATCGCGACAGTGTCCTCAACAAAACCATAGGCGCGATCTGCTCTCCGCGGGAGCACGTGTGTCGCGGCAGTGACGCGAACAAAAATCGGGGCGCGGTCTGCTCTCTGCAGGAGCTGTCTATAAAAAAATACTCCTCCTCCCGCCAAATGTCAACGACATCGGTCAGGGACGAGGAG
>NZ_CBDTOK010000046.1:0-7220 GCF_965361945.1 Zongyangia sp.
AAATCGTCCCGATACATGGACTTCATATCCCAGATCTTCAGGGAATCAATGGTCAAATCGCCATTGGTGAAGAATTCCATTCCCGCATTGTCCAGGGAGGTGTAGAAGATGGTGTCGATAGCCGCTTCGCCATCATTGCCGAATACGTCAATGATAGACCAGTCCACCAGGATACGCAGCTTAATCTTTCCATCCGCTGTGGGATACAGCTGATAAGAGCAAACTTCATTTTTACCCCAATTGCCCGTCTGGCTCTTATCTACATAAAGCAGGTCAGACTCTGTGTTGTACTTCACAGTCAGCTGGTTGTCTCCACCTTTTCTCAGGTTGAAACCAAACTCGGTGGCTGTCTCGGGGGTAATGGTTGCCTCAATATCAAATTTCTGTCCGGCTAAGCCTTGGAGAATATTTTCATCGTCGGCGCCGACTTTCAGATTATCTACCTCATAAAAAGGATTCTCAGAACGATAGGCATTGATCTCCTCCGGGGCATAGGAGGTCAGACGGTATTCGCCGTTAATCAGCTTGAGCCCGGTCACCAAAGGCAGGGACTGGGCGCCTGTCCAATCCTTGCCATCCATGGCGGTTTCCTGCATCCAGCTGGTCAGCAGGGTGCGTCCTTTGGGGTCGTTGAACCACTTCATGGTGGCGTACATATCCGGTCCGCCATTGTAAGTGATCTGTCCAGTCAGAGGCTTAAAGGTATATTTCCCACCTTCTTTGACTAGGTCACCTACCACATACCATTTGCCGGAACCGTTGTAGACCCACTTGGTTTCTCCAGTACCCTCAACAGTCAGGGGGTATAAGCCCGGGCACTCAGAGGAGATCCTAGCGCCGTTTTCATAGTATAGGTCGCTTTCCTTTGTCCAGTGGATCAGGTCGGAGGATGAGAAGATCTGGCCGTCGCCGCCGGCCACAATCATCAGCCAGACACCGCCTGCCTCATAATCGTCATCCTCCTGCCACCAGACCTGGGGATCCCGGAAGCCGCCGCCATATTTATTCCCCTCGTTGCGCAGAACCGGGTTGCCGCTGTATTTGATCCAGGTCCGGCCATTGTCCAGGGAATAAGCTAAGGATTGTTTTTCGTTGCCATAGGTGGTGTCCCCGCCGCTGTGGGTAAAGATCGCCACCATCCGCTCATCCGGCGGGGTGCTCTCGTCAAAGAGTCCGCTGGTATTGTTCCTATCAATGACGCCGCAGCCAGAGAAAATGGCCCCCAGCTCGTCCGGGGTCATGGTCACCGGCATCTCCGTCCAGGTAATCAGATCTTTGGAAACCGCATGGCCCCAGCTCATATTCCCCCACACCTTGTCATAGGGGTTGTGCTGGAAGTACATATGGTATTCCCCGGTGCTGGCATTGTACATTAAGCCGTTGGGGTCATTGGTCCAGTTATATTCCGGAGTGAAGTGGAACTGGGGACGGAACTGCTCCTGGAAAGCAGTAGCCGGATCAGAAGCCTTTTTGATCTGGATGGTGGTAATGTTGGAAATTCCGGTCTCTTCATCTGTCAGCTTGACCAGGATATCATTGTATCCGGATTCCAGTGCCACTTCTTTAAATTCCCCGACTACAGCCGCCTCATCGTTGATAGACAGACTATAGCCGGCCTCTGCAGAAGCTTTGACCTGTACGCTTTCCACCGTATAGGGGACCTCTGCCGTGTAAGTGTAAAGGGAGGGGGAAAACTCCTCGTTGAGCTCTGCGCCCTCAATCTCCAAGCCGGTGAGCTTGGGGGTGGTGGCCGGGGTATACTCTACATTATTGAACACCACCTTGGCAAAGTGGCTCATAACACCGATATACCCGCCTTCAAACACATCACCGGTCTCCTGCCGGGAACCCACCAGTTCCCCGTCTAAATAGAAGTTGAACATGCCTCCTTCCAGCACCTCGACCCGGAAGTGGAAATTGGTCTTTTTCATCTCATCCTCTGTCAGGTTGCGGGGAATGGACCAAACTTCGGTTCCCGTGTTCTTAAAAAGCTTGGTAATGCGCATATTCTTGTCCACATTGACGCAGTACCAGCAGGAATAGGGATTATCCGGGTCCTTGACGCCGAATACCAGCCCCGCCGCATTACCTTCCAAAAGCTGCATATCGCCTTCCAGGATAAAGGCGCCAGAAGCTGGTACATTCAATTGTGACATATAAAACTGGTCACCGGTGCCCCCGTTGTTAGCCAGGAGGCCGTCCTCCGTCTCCATCCAGATACCGCCGGAGGCCGTCCATTCACCTTCGATGTTGGTGTTAAAATCGCCCTGGACCGGGGCATCGGTATTGTCAGTAAAGGAAAAATCGCTGTATTTGACACTGCGGTTATAGCCGACAAAGCCCACATAACCACCGGCAAAATTAGGCGCTGTGGTGGAAATGACAGGGTTTTCCATGTCGTTGACATAGAACTCCACATTTTTCGCCGCATCTACCGTCAGCTTTAGCCGGAGGTTTTCATAATCCAGCTCGCTGCTGTTAGGGATAGGGGCCACCACGTTAAGGGTATCCGCCCCCCGTTCACAGAAGACCCTGGCTTCGCCATTATTGACCATGGCGCCATACCAACCGCCAGCCGCAGGCTCCATCTCCTGGGCCGGGGCGCCGAAGAGAAGCCCAGCGTCGGCGGTAGCGCCTTCCTGATAACTCATGGTCGTCTCAAAGACAAAAGCGCCTGATTGTGTGGAGGATGCCACATAGTTATTGCCTTGGCCCGTATTGTTGAGGGTAAGGACCCCCTCCTCCAAGGAAAAGTCCCCGCTCCAGCCAGCCAGCTCTACCGGTCCGGCAGCGCTGACCATGGTCATCCCCGCGGGAACGACGCTCATCAGAGCAAAAACCAGGGCAAACAACAGGGAAAATCCTCTCTTTGCTCTCCTTCTCAATTTCTTTTCCTCCTTTTTCATGATCCTTACTTAAAAAAGTAAATGATTAATTCTATCTTATCATCGTCAAAAATTATTGGCAATATTTTTTCACAAACAAGAAGATTTTTTATTTGTTTTGTTTGTTTTTGCCTTAGTGATTCGTGCTGATCGCTGATATCTCCATTTGTTATAGGGATTTTCTTAAGCTTTCCTCCGATAGTGTCCTCCCTATGGGCGGCCTAATGGAGCCTATATTGGTCATAATTTTATCTCATTGTCATTCTTCAAAAGAATGCAGAAATTATTGTGATTGTTTTCGATTATTGATTCCCTTTTTGAGGTTACTTTTCTTTCTTGATTTTAGTTGATCGCTCTGATAGAATAGTAAAAAATGGACTTTTCATCATTGATTCTTTTGTACTAAATCACGGAAAAGAGGGATGGTTTTGTTTTCCGTCGATCGGGAAAAAATGATTTACAATTATCTGAAAGAACATGATACCGCAACAACTGAGGTTCTAAGCGAAATTACTGGCGCTTCTCTGGCGACAATCCGTCGAGATCTTAATCAGATGCACCAGCAGGGAAAGATCCTGAAAAAATACGGTGGAGCCCAGTACATTCCTCCAGAAAAAAAGCCAATCTCTCGGCTGGACGGCGAAGAAATTCCTGAAATTTATGCCGACAAGGATGCTATTGCTAGGCTAGCTGCGGAGCTCATCCAGGATCACAATACTATTTTTCTTGGTGCTGGCAAGGTCTGTTCCCTAATCGCTCGCTATATCCAGAACCGGAAGGGTGTCACGGTAGTCACTACCAATATTGACGCAGTTTTGGAACTAGCACAATCCAAAAATGCTAAGATACTCCTGCTGGGTGGTGATGTCAATATCCAAGACAATTTTATCGAAACCATCGGGGAATTCACCACTGATATGTTGCGCAATTTTTATTTTGATAAAGTTTTCATCAATATTGATGGAGTTGATCTCATCGCTGGCTATTCCATTGTCAACCGGCTCCATCTCCCCTTGTATCACTATCTTCTTGATAACTCCAAACAATTTTTCCTTACCGTGGATAAAAGCAAATTCAACAAACGTCATTTTGTCCACCTATGCAACCTGGATCGCATCCGCAATGTGATCATCAACGCCTCCACGGATGCCAGATTTATCCAGTACTATAAACAAAATGGAATTAACGTCTATCTAGCGCCGGACAGGAGGTAAAGGTATGTTCCGTAAGCTTGTTGCTATTGAACCTATCCATTTGGATCCCCATTCCGAAAAGGAATTGCAGAAGCTGGCGAAGGAGGTTCAGCTTTATCCCGACCTTCCCACTGATGACCAAGAAATTATCCGTCGCATTGGGGACGCTGACGGTGTCCTTCTCTCTTACACCAGCGGGATCAATGCCCAGGTAATCGCTGCTTGCCCCTCTATTCAATACATCGGTATGTGCTGCAGTCTCTATTCTCCCGAGAGCGCCAATGTGGATATCCGTTTTGCGCAGAGCCGCGGGATCACTGTATTGGGCGTCCGAGATTATGGGGATGAAGGTGTGGTGGAGTACGTTATCAGCGAATTGGTCCGGTTGCTCCACGGATTCGGGCCCCGCCAATGGAAAAATTATCCCACCGAACTGACTGGAGTAAAGGTGGGGATCCTGGGCCTGGGGACCAGCGGTTCCCTTGTGGGCCGCGGCATCCGTTATTTTGGCGCTGACATGTACTATTACAGCCGCACCCGCAAACCAGACATGGAAGAGGAAGGGTTCCAGTACCGAGATCTGGATACCTTGCTGCAGGAAGTGGATATCCTCTGCACCTGTCTCAATAAAAATGTGATTCTTCTGCATGAGCGGGAATTTTCCCTTTTTGGCAACGGAAAAATTATCGTCAACACGTCCATTGGCCCATCCTTTGATCTTCCCGCTCTAAGCCAATGGCTAGCCTGTCCTGATAATTATTTTTTATGCGATACCGAACTTGCATTGGGGGGTCCCTCTTTGAGAGAACTTCCCAATGTTTCCTGCGTAGGCAAATCCTCCGGGGCGTCCATTCAGACGACGCGACGGTTAGGGAAAAAAGTCATCCAAAATATTGAATCATTTTTTGGTACGTCTTCTCGCTGACTTGGTGGTATGATAAAAGAAAACGGAGAAAGGAAGAGATCATATGGCACAAAAACATCTTGCATTTCTGGTGATGGGACCTCACTATAATCCTGAGGAGCACAAAGCAACCTTTGTAACTTCAAAGCGCAACACCATTCTCTGTGGTGTTCGAGATTTTGATGAAGCCTGCGAGATGGTCAAAGACCTTGTTCAGAACAAGGATGTGGGAGCCATTGAACTGTGTGGCGCATTTGGACCTGAAAAATGCCAAAAACTCATTGAGCTGACCGATAACCAGATTCCTATTGGTTATGTGACCCACTTCCCGGAACAGGATGACCTGTTTGACGCCTTTTTTGGTAAATAAGTTTCGCAAAAAGCCATGTGGCAAGTGTGTCCATATGGCTTTTTTATTTAGTCTGATTTTCTCCCACGCCACTCTGCTTTGGGTTTATACATATCTGTATCGGCTTCTTCCATATATATGTAGGGCAGCGAAGAACTCCTATCCCCATAGTTCGGGAAACGCAAAGCAGAAAGGTGGATCTTTCCATGGTAGATCAGCTGATGACGGCATTGACCACCCTCAACGGTCAAGTAAACAGTTTTGTCTGGGGACCGTTTATGCTGGTGCTTCTTTTGGGAACCGGCATTTATCTTTCTCTGCGGACCAAATTTTTTCAGCTGACCAGGTTTGGACGAATGATCCGATGTACGGTAGGCTCTCTTTTTGCTAGACGGTCTTCAAAACCAACCGCCCAAAAGATCACCCCCTTTCAGGCTATGTCCACTGCCCTGGCCGGGACCATCGGGGTGGGAAATATTGTTGGGATTGCCACTGCTATTTCTCTTGGTGGCCCTGGCGCTGTTTTTTGGATGTGGATCAGCGCCTTTTTTGGTATGATGACCAAGTATGCGGAGGTGGCTTTGGCCGTCCGATTCCGTAGTACAGATGAAAATGGGCGATATTACGGCGGCCCTATGCTTTACATAGAAAAAGGGTTGCATATGAAGTGGCTGGCCTGTATCTTTTCGGTCCTTTGTGCCCTCGCCTCCTTTGGTATCGGCAATATGACCCAATCCAACGCTATCTCCGGTGCCCTAGAGGCGTCCTTTCATATTCCTCTCTGGATTTCTGGCGTGGCTGTCGCCACGATTACCGCCGCTGTCATTTTGGGCGGGGTCAAGCGGATTACCAAGGTTACCTCGGCTCTTGTTCCTATCATGTCTATCTTTTATATCCTTGGAACCTCGGTGGTCATCATCCTAAACTGGTCTGAAATCCCCCATGCTTTTGCTCTGATCCTTCAGGGGGCTTTTCACCCCGAATCAGCTGCCGGCGGCATCATCGGATTTACTGTTGCCCAAGCCATGCGTTATGGCTTCGCCAGGGGTGTTTTCACCAATGAGGCAGGACTTGGCAGCGCTCCCATCGCCCACGCGGTAGCGGATACCGATAACCCTGTGGAACAAGGATTCTGGGGGATGTTCGAAGTCTTTGTGGATACCATCGTGGTCTGCACCATGACCGCTCTTGTCCTTCTATCCTCAGGTGTATGGAACAGCACCATTCCCGATACAGCCATGGCTGCCGCTGCATTTTCCCAGGCTTTTGGAAAATTTGGAGGGTACTTTATTTCCATTGCTACTGCGTTGTTCGCCATCTCTGCCCTCTTGGGATGGTGCATGTATGGGGAACATAGTGTCGCCTACCTGTGTAAAAAGAGCTCATTTCCTGTACTCATTTACCGTACCGTCTTTATCTTTTTGACCGTTGTAGGCGCTACCATGAAAATTGATCTGGCCTGGGATATCTCCGATACTCTCAATGGGCTGATGGCGATTCCCAACCTGATCGGCCTGATCGGTCTCAGCGGGGTGGTCATCAAGATGACAAAAGACTATATTCGGGACCCTTCCAGTGTGCTCATGAAAAAATAACAAAGCAGCGGAAGCTTAGTTGCTTCCGCTGCTTTGTTATTCTCGGATGATAAGGATATTCTTTTCGGTTGGTGGCTGTAACCTTTCAGACCGATTTTCCCTTGGGTAACATAGGATTCCTAGGAAAATCAGCAACAATCCTAACAACACTGTGGCTATCCGGGTCATTATCCGTTTTCTCTGTTTCATCTGCTGCCCCCTTTTCTCTGACACAACATATGCTTTCCGATCGCGAAATAGTACGCCTCTAAAGCTTCTTGGAACTATTTCCTCGATAGTAAAATAGCTGTTATG